>DASVKT010000114.1:0-3974 GCA_036385235.1 Candidatus Limnocylindrales bacterium
CAGCCTGGCATCGAAGGCGCGCGAGTCCTCCGGCCAACGGATAGCCGTCAGCCGATTGAAGAAGGGCTCCTTCTCGCTCGCCGAGAAGAGCATCGCGGAGTCGCCCATGTCGCGCCAGCCGCGGCCCGGGATCGCAACTGCCCGTGCGGGATGAACCTCGAGGAACCGGAGCGTCTCCGGACTGAGGCCAAACCAGGGATCCGGCCCGCTGGGTAGTGGCATTGCTCAACGTTACGGCATCGGCCGAGAGGCGTTGGCGCAGACTCACAGGTGGGCCAACGCGCAGCCGCGCCAGCCTCGCTTCACACCACCGGGCCGGTCGACTTAGTTGCTCCAGCGCTCCAGCGCTCGGGCCCACCTATCTGCCGTCCGGGCCGGGCTGAGCCGCTGGCGATGAACCCTTCGGCGATCCAGCTCGTCTCTGACCGGGCGCAGCAATCGGAGCCAGCCGTCCACGCGCTCGTATGAGAGCTCCTGCACCGCGACGACATCCTCGACCACGCCACTGCTCAGCCTGCGCCAAACGATGCCGACGCCCCACTCGCCCGTCTCGAGCGATGCCTGAACCGCGGGACCGCCCAGCGAACTGCCGAGCGTCAGGAAGCGGGGCCAGCGCGAAGCCACCACCGGCTGCTCGAGCGCGTCGATCAGCGTGTTGACGATCCACCACATGCCGTCGGACCCGAGGGTGACTCGCTCGTCCGCCAAGGCCCAGATGTGACCGTCGCCCTTCTCGTCCATCTGCAAGATCAGGCCGCTCGGCGAGCCCGGCAGAGAGAAGGAGATCGGTTCGACCGGGGAAACGTGGACGCGGGAGTCGTTGGGGAAAGAGAGGGCGGCAGCCGGCGGCACCCCGGCGACTTCGGCCTTCTCGCCCTTCTCCTGGGCCTGTTCGATCAGACCGCGGACAACGGCCGCAACCTCTTCATCGCTCATCGGCGACGAGTCATTCCACGTTGGGGTCTCGTCCAGCTGAAAGAGCCTGGCCAACTGTTCGTCGTCGGCAGGTCGGGTGACAATCTTGATCGTCTTGCCGTCAACCTGGAACTCGAGTGTCTCGTCCTCGACGGCCATCTTGGTCCGCTCCATATATCCTCCCGCTTGTGCAGTTGAGCGAGTCCCGCCCCGGGCAATGCCCTGCGGGAACAGTCCCAGCCCTTGGAGGCGAGCCTCCTGCGCAACCGCCGCTGACCGGGATTCGCGGCCCGACTGCGCCCGGGCACCAACCCGGCACACGAAGACTACTCGCTTTAGCGGGGCCGAGTAGGACTTTTGGTGCAAGCGCCCAGGACTATCGGCGCCGCTTGGCAAAAGATGGTGACAGGAGGCGACGACCCGCCGGCCGACTGGGCCCGAAGATGCGCCGGAGCCTGCGCCGTTCCGTGCCGGGCTGGGCCGATGCGCTCCAGCCGGGCTGGGCCGATGCGCTCCAGCCGGGCTGGACCGATGCGCTCCGGCCGGGCCGTTCCGTGCCGGGCCGTTCCGTGCCGGGCCCGGCCGGGCCGATGCGGGCTGGAACCTAGAGCATTGCGACACCACTCGCATCCGGCACGACCCCTTCGCCGAGCAACTCCAGAATCCTGCGGCCGGCCAACGGGTAGTCCGCGGAGAGGGCCGCGCCTTCCTCATGCATAACAAGTCGATTCCCGCGGGTACCGGCGACCAGGAGCACGACCGAGTCGATCGACGGATCGTCGCGCCGCTTCACCGCGACTCGCCTTTGAAGCGCCTGCACGTCTCGAAGCTTCGTCTCTGCCTCAATGGCGAGGCGGCCCCGGCCTGGGCCGCACACCACCGCATCCCATGCGCACTGATCACCAGGAATGGGCATTGGGACCTCGAACGTCCATCGCAGATTGGCGTGCGTCCGCACCCGCAACTTGTCCAGAAGCCGGCGCTGGGCGGCATCTCGAACCCTTGACCCGCTCAGGAAGGCTCGCGCGCTCAGTTCCATCCCGGCCACCGCCAGCAGCCGGGCAATATCGTTGAGCGACGCCCCTGGGAGGAGATGGCGCTCGAAGCGGCTGATCTTGGATTGAGAGACCCCCGACAGGGCCGCGAGACGCCCCTGGCTCAGCCCTTGTCCCATACGTGCCTCGTGCGCTTCATCGCCAATAGATCTCAACAAGGTGGTTGCTCGACGCGCGCCAACGTCTGCGGGTCGTTCTCTGGATGCCATTCGGGCAGGATGCCAGGCACGGCTCAACCCAGGATCAACTGCAACTTACCTGGACCCCATCGGAAGGCCACCTTCATTCACGCGTGACTGAACCGGCCAACGAGGGGCCTGATCCGGGGCCGGACCGGGGCTGTCGGGGGCCTTGAGCCGAGCCCGATGGTTCGTTCATTCACGGGTGACTGAACCGGCCAACGAGGGGCCTGATCCGGGGCCGGGCCTACCACGCCCGCCTATCCATCGCCGGATCGGCCTCTTCCCCGCCCGCCTCGGCCTGCCCCTCTATACTCGGGAGACCCCGCCGGCCGCAATCTACCGGCGACCTGTTGCTTCTGAGGAGCCCCCGTCATGGACACTGCCAAGGATCAAGTCGTCCCCGCCTCCGCTGCCGCCACCCCGGCCGGCGCACCGGCCGGCGACCCGCGTCCGGCAGGGACCGCCGCAGGAGCCGCTCCAGGGGTCCATGCCACGAGCACCACAGGCACGACGAACGCCACGTCCGCGGACCCGCGCGGCGCATACGCGCCGCTCTCCACCCACCTCTCCCCCATCCTGGGCCGCTACTACGAGCGCAGCTGGAGTCACGGCGAAGGCCACACCCTCTATGACACCGAAGGCCGCGGCTTCCTGGACTTCGCCTGCGGCATCGCCACCACATCGCTGGGCCATCACCATCCGGCAGTGACGGCCGCCATCAAGGATCAGGCCGACAAGCTGCTCCATATCTGCAACGCACTCGGCTACCTGGAGCCCGTCGGCCAGCTGGCCACCCTCCTGGCCGACTCCTGCCCGGACCCGCTCGACACCGTCTTCTTCGCTAACTCCGGCGCCGAAGTCATCGAGGCGGCACTCAAGCTGGCGCGCCGCGTGACCGGCCGGCCCGGCATCATCGCCTTCCGAGGCGCCTTCCACGGCCGCACTTACGGAGCGGCCAGCATCACCAGTTCGAGCATCAACTACCGCCAGGGCTACGAACCTCTCCTGCCGTCCGTCTACCTCACCCAGTTCCCCAACGTGTACGGGGCCTTCGGCAGCGACGAAGCAGCGGCAACGGCCGGTGCGATGGCGGCCCTCAACACAGTGCTGAACCACGAGATCCCGCCCTCCGCCGTCGCGGCCATCATCATCGAACCGATCCAGGGCGAAGGCGGCTTCAACCCGGCCCCGGTCGCGTTCCTGCAGCAGCTGCGCGCCCTCTGCGATGAGCACGGCATCATGCTGATCTGCGACGAAGTTCAGACCGGCCTGGGCCGCACGGGCAAGATGTGGGCCTTCGAGTACGCGGGCATCGTCCCGGACATCCTCTGCACCGCCAAGGCGCTCGCCAACGGCATGCCTCTCGGCGCCATCATCACCCGCCGCGAGCTCCAGGAGAGGTGGGGCGTCGGTGCCCACGGCACCACGTTTGGCGGCAACCCCGTCTCGTGCGCAGCCGGCGTCGCGGTGCTCCGAACCATGGCAGACCAGGGCCTCGTGGCCAACGCCGCAGCCCGCGGCGAGGAGCTCCAGACCGCCCTCAAGGCCCTCATGGCCCAGGACGATCGCATCGGCGACGTCCGAGGCCGCGGCCTGATGGTGGGCGTGGAATTCGTCCGCGACCGAGCCACTCGAGAGCCGGACGGCGAAACCTGCGAAGCGATGATGCAGGCTTGCGCCAATCACGGCCTCCTGGTCCTCAACTGCGGCACGCATCACAACGTGATCCGGTTCCTGCCGCCCATCGACGTCACGGCGGAAGAGATCACCACGGGCGTCAGGCTCTTCGCGGACGCCCTCCGCTCCCTGGCCCTCCCAACCA
>DASVKT010000115.1:0-2695 GCA_036385235.1 Candidatus Limnocylindrales bacterium
ATCGCCAACCTGACTCATCACGAAGTCTGGATCGGCATCGAGGAGCCGCTCGGGGAGTTGCTCCTGCCCGAACGACCCGTTCGTCTGGTTCTCCGCCACCCCGACGGCAGAACGCAGACCGCCGAATCCATGGTTCTCTGGCATATCGGCGAAGAAGGCAAGCTGGTCGCCCTGATGCGCCCTGCTATCTGGAATCCGCCGTCCAGGCGCGCGCACAGCCGCACCAGACTCGCCCTGCCGGTGTATCTGAGCACGGCCGAGGACGCGCCGCCCGTTCCGGCACTGACAACCAACGTCGGAGTGGGAGGCATCTACTGCCTTGCGGAAGCCTCCGTCGAGGTCGGGAGCACGCTGCCCGTCTCGCTGAGGCTGACCCCTGCCGAATCGTTCGACTGCCATGCCGAAGTCGTGCGCGTCGACGAGAACACGGACGACCCAACCGGCAAGCAGGTCGTGATCGCGCTCAAGTTCCTGGAGTTGTCGCAAGACGACCAGGGCAGGCTGGCCTCCGCCTTCGCGGCTCTCGCCGACGATGTCGATGACGATTGCGTGCCTCGGGTCTGGCGCGGCAACGAGTCCGGCAAAGCCTCCGACACATAGATCTGAGCCCGGCTACTCCGCGGCCAGGACGTCGCGAACGGCGAGCAGGAGCGCGTCTACGCCGTACGGCTTCTCGATGAACGGCAGGGTCGTTTCCGGCGAGATTCGATTCGCGTGCAATTCCTCGCAGTAGCCTGAAGCAAAGAGCTGCCGGATGTCGGGCCGAAGGGCCTTCACCGCCACGGCCGTCTGATAGCCCGTCAGCCCCGGCATGACCATGTCCGAAAAGAGAAGGTCTATCCGCCCCGAGAATCTCCGGGCCAGGTTCACTGCCTCCTCACCCGTCGCCGCACGCAGAACGGTGTAGCAGTGCCGCTCGAGTAGATGCGCGAATTCAGGGATTCGAAAGGTAGCCCGGGTCAAATTGGATTGGTTCAATCCACGCAAGAGCGAGGAACTCCGATGACGATCGTCGGTAGCCACATCGGCCAGGTCTCCGGCCTCACCCATTTCCACCTCCTTCGAGAGAGTGCTGCCGTCCGCGCTCAGAAGCCTGCCGGCCCGGCGAGCAGTCCCGCCGACCGCCCGGCGCACGACGCCGGACAGAGCGATGCCGCTCAGGAGACCAGCGGCAAGGAGCGTTTCTCCATCGCTGGCAGCCCGGGCGGCACCGACTAGCTGCTCGAGTTGTGGCGGCTCAGCTCGCCCGATCGCGGTAGTAGCGCCGCCAGATGATCTTGTGAACCGGTAGCCAGCGCGGTATGTCTCTCAGGATCGGAATGAACGGCACCAACGCCATGATCGATGTGAGGGCGATCATGATCATGATGATCAGAAGGTCGGCGTTGTCGGCGGTGTTGAAGGGCGGGATCTGGTACCAGAACGAGAAGCCCCAGAGCCATGTCTGACCCGGGTACTGCCCGGTCTCATTCATCGCTCCCCAGCTGTCGCCGTTGAGGTGTTGGGCTTCGGCCAGGCCGGACAGGTAGCTGCCGTCGCCCAGGAAGAGGAGCGGCTTGGTGAAGTCGGTCTGGTAGATGGCGCCGTTGCCGACCAGCAAGCCGTCGAGCGCGCCCGTTCGAGCGAGACTCAATTCGCCGGCCATTAGGTCCGGGACAGGGCCGTAGTCACCGTCGGCGACGGTCACCTGGTCGTTCGCAACGGTGGCATCCGCCATGGCGGTGTTGTAGTTACTGAGCCACCCGTCCTTTTGGTCTTGGTTGGCCGAGTTGAACGTGCCAAGCGACGCGGTGAGGGTGGGGTTGCCCACGGCGGCCACGCTGAGCGGCTTCAGGACGAAGTCCTGCGCTGTATCGATCGGGATGGTCACGCCCGCAAGTTTCTGCGGATTGACCGGCCCAATGGCTTGACCCGTGTCTGGAGTGTTGTTGTACGGGGCGCCGTAGCCGGCCGTGTCGCTCGTGTATGAAAGCTCGGCCGCGGCAGTGGTCACGAAGTCGACCGGATCGGCCGTTGCCCAGCTCTTGAGCGTGACGGCCGGATCGTCCGGCGATGAGAACGCCGCGGCCAGGCCGACGACGATGAGCGATACCACCACGAACGCGAGGACGAACTCCTTGATGAGGTCGTAGCGAATCATCTTGATGCCACGGTAGTACCGGGCCTGCGGATCCTCGGTGCTCATGCCGGCTTCTCCTCAACCGACGGCTGAGCCGTCTTCTTCTTGTGTTCGATCGGCCGAACGACACCCTTGATGCGCACCATGACGACGTGGGCGGCAACGAGGGTCAGGACCATCAACGGCAGCAGCACGATGTGAAGGCCGTACATCTGGCCGAAGTTGAGGACGTTGAAGAACGAGCCGACGCCGCCGGCGTTGGTCGCGTCCTTGGCATTGACGGCGATCCACTGGCCGTCAAAGTTCTGCTGTGAGATGAAACCGGTGAAGGCGGCGATGATGCTGAAGGCGAAGATGATCACGCCGATCATCCAGGTCTTGGCCCGGCCGTCACGCCAGCTCGCCATGAAGTACTGGCCCCATAGATGCAGAACCATGGAGATGAAGAAGACCTGGACGGACCACAGGTGAACACTGTTCACGAGGCGGCCCACGCTCGACTGGTGCCACCACTGCGGGCCGAAGAAGGCGAGCAAGCAGCCGCTGATCATGATCCAGATCAAGCCGGCGATGGCT
>DASVKT010000116.1:0-2773 GCA_036385235.1 Candidatus Limnocylindrales bacterium
ACGGCATCGAACGGCAGGCCGCAGGCGGCCGAATAGAGCTGGGCGATCGCTTCGCCGGCAGCTTCGCCGGACGAGAGCCCCAGCTCACGTCGGATGACCCACCATCTGAGTTCGGCGCTCGCGACCGCATCGAGATCGCAGTCGTGGCCGGGCAGCGCGATGGCGTACCCTCGCCGGATGTCCGGCAGAACGCGGTCGTAGTCGTCCTTCATGTGCGAGAAGCGGATCGCACCCTTGGTGAGCCAGAGGGCGGAAAGCAGGGCCCTGGCCCACGGCACGCGAGCCTGGCGGCGCAGGGTGACGACTAGGAGTCCGAAAAGGCGGCCGGCCTGGCTGCGGTAGTAGGCCTGCCACATCCGAAGCTCCAGTCGGGCGACCTCATCGGCGTCGAACTCAAACACCCAACGGGCTCGAGTTCGTGCCAATGGACCCATCGCCCTGGACAAGAAGCTTCTCCTCGGTGCTTGATGTATGGGCCGGCCTGCAGGCGAGCGAAAGCGGGTTGCCAGTATGGACGGGGCGGGCGAGTCTGTTAACCTCGCGCGGTGAGCGATCGAGTGGACATCCTCAATGGCCTGGCCGGGCGAATCGTGCTGGCCGACAACCTGGACGTCCTCGCCTCATTGCCGGCCGATTCGGTCGACCTTGTGTATGTCGATCCGCCGTTCAACACCGGCAAGCGCCAGACGCTGCGGCAGATGCGGAATGTGGCCGATCCTGACGGTGGTGACCGAACCGGTTTCGGCGGCCGAAGGTATAGAACGATCAAGCTGGGTTCGGCCGGCTACATTGATGTCTTCGGTGACTATCTGGCCTTTCTGGAGCCTCGCCTGGTCGAGATCAGGCGAGTGCTCGCGCCCACCGGGAGCATGTACCTCCACCTGGACTCGAGGGAAGTGCACTACGCCAAAGTTCTGTCTGATGCGATCTTTGGGCGGGAGTGTTTCCTCAACGAGGTGATTTGGGCCTACGACTACGGCGCCCGATCCAAGAAGCGCTGGCCGGCCAAGCACGACAACATCCTGGTGTACGTGAAGGATCCGGATCGCTACTTCTTCGACGCCGAAGCGGTTGAGCGGATCCCGTACATGGCGCCGGGCCTGGTTGGGCCTGAGAAGGCGGCCCGGGGCAAGCTGCCGACGGACACCTGGTGGCAGACGATCGTGCCGCCAGGGGGGTCGGAGCGCACGGGCTACCCGACACAGAAGCCCGTGGCGGTGTTGAGGCGAGTGGTCTCTGCTTCTTGCCCGGTGGGTGGCGTGGTTGCCGACTTCTTCGCGGGTTCTGGCACCGCCGGTGCGGCGGCGCTGGAGTTGGGGCGGCGCTTCCTGCTCGTCGACTCCAATCCGGAGGCGGTGGCCGTGATGCGCCGCCGGCTGGGGGGCGTGGAGGGAGTGGAGGTTGTGGGGGAGTAGGGAGTGGCGGGGAGTGGCGCGTTGGTGGCGCCGGGTCCCGCGCTTTGTCCCGCGTCTCGCGCCACGGCCTCGTCTCGTGCCTCGTCCCGTCCCGCCCCGCCCCGTCCCGTCCCGTCCCGTCCCGCGTCTCGTCCCGCGTCTCGCCTCGCGGCTTTTCGGTGCCACCGAAACACTTTGCGGCTCGAGGCCGCCTCGATGCCGTCTGGCGGCCCGCGGGCGGCCTCGCGATGCCGGAATCGGCCTGAATCCGCCGGCCTGATAAGCGGGCGATAACCGCCAATCGGTAGTGTTTCGCCGGTCGGACCCACTTTGGGGCCGGTTTCGGGGACGGGAAAGTGCCGGCTGGGCAGAAGCTATTCGGTGACACCGAAAAGTTGCGAGGTTCCGGGTCTGCGGCCGGATCTCGCGCGGATTCGGACGCGAAAACCCGTCGGATTCGGCAGGAGGTGACCAGGGTCGCATTGACCATCGGTCTGGCCGTTCACGAAGAGCGAGTCCGGAGTCGGATGACGCTTGCCCGGCTGGTCGAGCGGTCCGGCGTCGCGGTCACGACGATTCACGATGTGGAGTCGGGCCGGGTTGGCTCGCTGGAAACGTACGCCCGGCTGGCCGATGCGCTACGGCTGAGAGCGGAGTTCCAACTCGTGGATCCGAGACGTCGGGAGTTGTCGGGCCGGCCAGTGGACCCAGTCCACGCGGCGATGGGCGAGGCGGAGGCGGCGCATCTGAGGGCTCGCGGGTTCAACGTGGGGATGGACGAACCTTTCCAGCACTACCAGTTCTCCGGTCGCGCGGATGTGGTGGCCTGGTCCGTTGAGAGCCGGGCGCTCCTCCACATCGAGAACAAGACCGAGATCCCGGATCTGCAAGCTTGCTTCGGCAGCCTCAACGCGAAGCGGGCCTATCTGGGCGCGGAGCTTGCAACGCGGTGCGGCATCAGCCGGTGGAGCAGCGAGACCCACGTGATGGCAGGCCTATGGTCGGCCGAGGTACTCCACGCGATCCGTATGCACAAAGCCAGCTTCGCGAGCGTCTGCCCGGACCCTCCCGAGGCCTTCGATGCATGGTGGCGAGAAGGTTCGCCCGAGACCGGACGCCACTCCACCCTGGTCGTGTTCGATCCGGCCGAAAGGCACCGGGGCGACCGTCGCCGCTGGCTCGGCGCCGAGGAACTCGACGGTGTTCAGCCGCGGTATCGGGACTACGCCGACGCAGCCCACCGGCTCGGCCTTCGGGAATAGGTTGAGGTCAGCGGATCTGCGGAGCCTTCGGGACGAGGTCGATCAGCGGCACACCTGCGACGGCAGGCTGCGTGGCGAGAGCCGTGATGTCGGCCAGTCGGGCGTCGAGCCGCGCCA
>DASVKT010000117.1:0-5623 GCA_036385235.1 Candidatus Limnocylindrales bacterium
CCATTCCGGCACAATGTTGCACTCATCCATATTTGCGTGTAACGTTGGTGGGGACAAAAGTAACGTCAATCTGACAACTATGTGGAGAAGAAACACGTGAACAAGTTCAATAGCGTACTGATTGGTCTAGGCGCATTCGTATTGCTCAGTCTCTCTGGCGCGGGTGCTGCGTTTGCGGCCGGAGCGGCCCCAGTGAACCTTGGAACAGCAGGAAACTACGTTCTTCTGTCCAAGGCTGGAATCTCAACCACCGGCACAACCCATGTAACGGGCGACATCGCAGTGAGCCCAATCGCCGCCACCGCCGTGACCGGATTTGGGTTGGTGCAGGACAGCTCGGGTGCATTCTCGCGATCGTCTCTCGTGACCGGCCGAATCTTCGCGGCCAACTACGCGGTCCCGACTCCGAACACTCTCACCGTGGCCGTGAAGGACATGGAGACCGCCTACACCAACGCGGCAGGGCGGACGGCCGGTGTGACTGAGTTGGGCGCTGGTAACATCGGTGGGCTGACACTCGCCCCCGGCGTGTACAAGTGGGGCACCAGCGTCAAGATCCCAACCGACGTCACTCTCTCAGGCGGCAACAACGCCGTCTGGATCTTCCAGATCTCAGGCACGCTCTCGATCAGCTCCGCCAAGAAGATCATTCTCCAGGGCGGCGCCCAGGCCAAGAACGTCTTCTGGCAGGTTGCCGGCTCGACGACTCTTGGAACGTACTCTGTGTTCAACGGAACCATTCTGGACAAGACGAATATCGCGCTGCAGACTGGCGCGGTCCTGAATGGCAAGGCTCTGGCGCAGACCGCCATCACGCTGGACGCTAATCGCATCCAGTAGGGGTTGGTCCACTTTCCGGGCCCGTTGGATGATGTCTGCCGAGGCTATCCGTAACCAATGAGTTGAGGCACGCATCATCAAACCAGCGGCACCTTCAACTAATCGCCGTCCTCTCTGAGGGCGGCGATTAGATTCTGAGACTGCTCGTCGCGATCAGGTAGTCGGCGAAGCGTCGACCGTACGGGAACGCGGTTGCGAAGTCCTCTTGCGGCCGCGCCCGCCCGGAATGTTCCCCTTGCTGATGTATATGGTTGTTCCCCGGACGCCATAGCTGAGGTCTCGACCCTCGGCAACCAGCAAGCGGTTGATCGCCGCGCGCATAGTTGGTAGCTTCTGATCGGGGCGCAACTCGATTGCGACGGCCTCTGACGCGGGTAGTGCAGCGGCTTCGTTGAACGTAGCCACGATCTCCTCATCGCGTTCACGGATAGCACGCTGGCGCGGTGTCTCAGTCTTTAGGGTTGACTTCGGCGGCGCAATGTCGGCCAGGGCAACTCTCTTGACCGCGAGATGCTTGTACTTAGGCAATGAAGTGCGACTCCCATGATTTGATGTTCGATGGCAGTAAGTTGATCCTTCCGGGGGCAGTCGTCAACAACTTAATGGCGCCCTGGCCCCAGGCGAGCCCGAGGGTCTTCGTCCTCACGGAGACCGCCGTGTTCGAGGTTAGATAGGAGGAGGACCGCTTCCGAGTCTGCCCATGTTGGACGAGCGGGCCACGTCCCAACGGAGGGGACCCGATGAATCACAAAATGCTCAACAACCCCAGGTCCCTGCTGATCATCGTTGCCTGCATCTGCTTCGCGGTCGCCGTGCTCCAGACCGTCGGCTCGTTCTCATTCGGCAAGATCGATTGGACCAACCTGGGCCTGTTCTTCGGCTTCCTCTCGTTCATCGTCTGACGGCTCGGGCAAGCCGTGTCGGCCCTCCGGGTCGCATGATCAGCCAAAGGAGATATCGATGGAAACGACTCAGACGGAGATCAAGCAATCGTTCACGCGCGAAGAGGCGCTCGCCGTCGCCACTCGGCTAGGGATGGACTTCGGGGCGCTGAAGTACGATCCCGAGCAGTTCCGGATGGGACTGGACGTCGAACTCGAGCACGGGCCCCGAAGCCCGAAGACCGACGTCAGCGGGGACGATTCGATCATCACCGGGAAGATTGCGCTCGCCCACCTGAACGAGTTTCCGGATTACTACACCCGCCTGGCCGTGCTGGAGAGCGAGGCGGCCGACCACTGGAAGACCCGGGGGTAGGGGGTTCGAATCCCTCCGGGCGCGCCGGAACAACCTCGGTCGGAGTCTGGCCGTTAGTGGAGGCCCAGCAGCCCCCGCAGGCGCGCCACGTTCATCCCGCCCCGGCTGGGTTTGCCGGGCCCGGCTCTGCGATTGCTCCATTCATAGTCATTGAGCAACGCCAGCAGTTCCGGCAGCGACTTGGGGTCGGCGGCCGCCTGGCGCGGCGTGAGGTCGCCCAGGGCAGGCACAGGTGTATCCAGCCACCTGACCTCCATGTCGCGCATGAACTCCTCCACGGCGGCGGCGACCTCAGGGTGGTCGGCTGGGTCCAGGGCGCCATCATGCGACCGAACCAGCGGGCCCTTGTCCCGCATCTCGGCCAGCATCTCCTCGCTGCCCCGCTCCTCACGAACGATTAGCCGGGCGCCGGGCGCGGCCCGTAGCAGGGTCTTCTCCAGGCGATCGGCGCGTTTGGCCGAGTTGGCCTCGATCTTCGCGACGTCGCCGTTGATGTCGATCGAGCCTCTGATCCAGTCTTGGCCGTCGCGGGCGACGAGTTCAACGAAACGGCCATCCCCATCGTCACGCAGCTTGCGGCGCAGGCCGGCGGCGGCCGCGGCAGGGTCTGGCAGACGGTAGGTGGCGGTGATGAAGAGTGTGGGTTCGTTCTCCATGTTTACGAGGCTGGGAGGCGCCGCCGGCATATCGAGCCAGCGGAGCAGCGCCATCCCGTCCCCGGAGCGGATCACTTCCATCGCCGCCATGCGCCGCGGCCTGGGGATGGCCAGGCCATCCGACGGCACGAAACCTCCACGGCCGTCAGGCAGGATCCGAAGACACAGGAGATCGAGCGGTTCGGCCACCGAGGATAGGGACCTATCGGCGAGCAAAACCTCAGCGCCGGTACCAAGAAGATCCCGAACTGTCACGCTCTGTCCACGATGCACGCCGGCCACCTCCACCAGCGTCCGGCGCGTCGACAGCCAGCTCCGGGCGAGGGCCGGCTCATCTGCCGGCAGCAGCGGTCCCCAGACGTCGATGAAGCGCTGCAGCTGGCCGCGGTCGAAAAGAAGCACATCGTCGGGTATGCCCGACTGGAACACGTCCCAATCGTCGTCGGCGTCGAGGCCCGGATCCGGTTCGGAATCCAGAAGCTCCAAATCGAGCGCGTCCAGCAGCGACTCCACGTTGGGCTGGCTGATCCAGATATCGAGCTTCTGCTTCAGTGCGGCCGCGAGATCGACGGCAGCAGCGATGCCCGGCGCGCCCAGGTGGCAGAACTTGTACTTGCGTCCCGAACCGCAGGGGCATGGATCGTTCCGGCCGGTGCCCGCGAAGGCCGGTCGAACGAGCGCCTCGAGCCAGGCCCTGTCGGGATCGTCGGCCGGCACGCCGGCAGCACGCAGGTGGCCGAGCGCCCGGGCGTAGTTGCCCCGGAACGTTTCGCAGCTGGCCATCTCCTGTAGCGCCAGATCGTGTTCCGGATCGGCTTCGAGGGCCAGCTTGAACTGACGCTCGGCGGTCAGAGCGTCATCGCGCGCCAGGGCGCAAACGCCCAGGACGAAGCGAGGGCCGGCAGCCGATCTCGCATCCGCCGCTTCGGCCATGGCGGCGGCGAAGGGCTCGATTTCGGGTTTCTTCCAGGCGTAGATCGATAGCACCCGAGCGACCCCCGGCAAGCGAAGCAGCTCGGCCAGGGCGCGGTAGTTGAGCTTGGGCGGCAAGGCGCCGCTCTTCGCGGAGAACTCCCAGGCGCCGATCACGACACGCAGGGCGTCGACCTCCACGGGTTCCAGATCGAAGTCCTCGACGAGACGGTCGGCAGCCTCTTCGTCGGTGATGTCGTCTTCGGAATCGCCGGCTTGCTCGGCGGAGGTCATGACGGCGCGCATCCAGGTCCAGTCCGTGCCGGGCAGTCCAACGAAACCCCGCCAAACGTCGAGGCCCGCCTCCGTGAACAGTTCGCCGAGTGGCTGCAGCGGCCTGCGGAGCAGGTCCGGATCTTCCGCGAGCGTTTCGAAGATCAGCACCTTGACGGAAACGAGAGCGGGCACTGTCGACGCGTGGTCGCCGCCGTCGGCCGCCTGTTCGTCGAGAATCGCCCGGGCCCTGGCGGCGATCTGACGGCCTGCCATTCGGGCCCGGGCATCCGGTTCCGGCACCTTCGACACCGAGACTTGCCCGTTCGCGACGCGGACGCCAACCAGCTTGTCCGCATATGCCGCGAGCCAGCCTTCGGGCCCGGCGAGGGAACCGTCCGAATCGAGTCCCGTCATGTCCCGCGTGAACTCGCCGGGGTGGAAGTCCAGGGGATGGTCGTCGGCCGTGGTCAGGGAGTCGGCGGCGTAGAGAAGAAGGCCCAGATCCGGCGCGAGGGCTAGCAACCCTGTCTCCGCCTCGCGCGCGGACAGGCGGTGTGCCAGGGTCGATCCCTCCAGCAGCGCATATGGCAGGATCCACCGGTCGTCCATGAGCCGGTGAAACTGCGAACTGCTTTCGAGCGCCCGGGCGACGGCTTTGGCGGGGTCCGCGGCCCGGGTCACGCCACGCTGTGCGACCAGGCGGCCCAGCTCCTCGTCGCCGAGGGCGTGGTGGTCCGCGAGGATCTCGGCGACCGTAGAGGAGATAGTTGGTCGCGGCATTCCTGACTCCGGTGCTTCAGCGTGGTACTGCTGCCAAGTCTGGCATGCTGGCGCGCGTTCGTGCTGGCCGCGTTCGTGCTGGCCGCGTTCGTGCTGGCCGCGTTCGTGCTGGCCGCGTTCGTGCTGGCCGCGTTCGTGCTGGCCGCGTTCGTGCTGTCGGAGATCGAGCGCAACGAAGGCCTCATCAGGTGTCGTATTGCGTCGTGACACGGCACTTCCGGCACACGGCGGCGGTGACTACCGGTGGGCCATCCTCGAGCCTGCCGAGCAGCGGCTCCGGAGCGACGGTGGTTGCAGGATCCTCCGGGACGCCCGCGTCGGTCGGCAGCGTTCCCGACGCATGTTCGCTGCGGGTCGCTCGGGACTTCCCGCGGCCACCAGCCCGCTAGTGGCCCGATCCGGTAGAAGCTGCATGGTTGCCAGCCATTCGGACTCATTCTCGTGAGTGGCCTGATGAACCGAAGCGAGTCATACGGGAATCGGGGCACTGGCTGCCGGTGTCCGCCCCGGTGTCCGCCGAGGTTTCCGTCAGGCCACGCGACGGACTGGTATCTGACAGCACATCGCCGCTGTTTCCGTCATTTACGCCTGGTAGGAGTGTTGGACGCAGCCCCAAGCTCAGTGACCGCGATCGGCGTGTTCAATAGGCGCGTAACTGCCCCGTTCTGAGCGTGGATCGCGGCCGGACGTGGGCGGCCAATGCGTCAATCGATGCCACCATCGCGTACCACACGCCTGGTAGGCGTATCTGCAAGAAACCAGAGGCCACGGATCGGCTCGTTGGTGCTTGACGAACCATCGACTGATTGGGGAATCGGGCCACTAGGACCTGGCCGACGTCATGGGTCGCCGGATCTGAGGAAAGACTCGGATCGAACTCGCCTCGTCGCGGCGCTCTCGTC
>DASVKT010000118.1:0-4534 GCA_036385235.1 Candidatus Limnocylindrales bacterium
GGCGCCGCGGGTTCTGATCGCCAACTCCAACCTGGTCGGCAAGTGGGCCAACTGGGACACGTTCCGGGAACTCGAGCGGGCGGGGCTCACGATGTACGGGCAGATGACTGCCGGGTCGTGGATCTACATCGGGACGCAGGGGATTCTGCAGGGCACATACGAGACGTTCGCGGAACTTGCCCGCCAGCATTTCGGCGGGACGTTGCGCGGTCGCGTGACGTTGACCGCCGGTTTGGGCGGGATGGGCGGCGCCCAGCCGCTGGCAGTGACGATGAACGACGGCGTGGCCCTGGTCGTGGAGGTGGACGAGGCGCGGGCCGCCCGTCGCCGCGACATCGGTTATGTGGACCGCCTGACCCACTCGCTGGACGAGGCGCTCCTGTGGGCGCGCGAGGCCGCGGCCGCCGGCCGGGCCGAATCAATCGCCCTGGTCGGCAACGCCGCGGAGGTGGAGCCGGAACTGGTCCGGCGCGGCGAACGCTTCGACGTTGTCACGGACCAGACCAGCGCCCACGATGCGTTGAGTGGGTATGTGCCGGCCGGGGTTTCCGTGGCGGCTGCCGCCGAGTTGCGCGCCGCCGATCCCGCCGAGTACGTCCGCCGATCCATGGCCTCGATGGCGGACCACGTCCGCGCCATGCTGGCCCTCCAGCGGGCCGGCTCCGTGACCTTCGACTACGGCAACAATATCCGGGCCCAGGCCCAGTCCGTCGGCGTAGCCGACGCCTTCGACATCCCGGGGTTTGTGCCCGCGTTCATCCGGCCACTCTTTTGCGAGGGGAAGGGGCCGTTCCGCTGGGCCGCGCTCTCCGGCGACCCGGCCGACATCCTCGCCACGGACCGCGCCATCTTGGAGCTCTTCCCCGAGAACGAGTCACTGCGCCGCTGGATTCGGATGGCCGAGGCGCGAGTTCCGTTCCAGGGATTGCCCGCCCGGATCTGCTGGCTCGGTTATGGCGAGCGGGCCAAAGCGGGCCTGGCGTTCAATCAGCTGGTCCGATCCGGCGCCGTCTCGGCCCCCATCGTCATCGGCCGCGACCACCTGGACTCTGGCTCCGTTGCGTCCCCGAACCGCGAAACTGAGGCCATGCGCGACGGCTCGGACGCAATTGCGGACTGGCCACTCCTAAATGCACTTATCAACACCGCTTCGGGCGCGAGCTGGGTCAGCATCCATCACGGCGGAGGAACGGGGATCGGGTACTCTCAGCATGCCGGGATGGTGATCGTTGCCGACGGCACGGACCTCTCCGCCCAGAAGTTGGAACGGGTCCTGACCACCGACCCGGGCATGGGCGTCATTCGTCACGCAGACGCCGGCTACGACCGCGCGGTGGAAGTCGCCGGGGAACGCGGAGTTCGCGTTCCAATGCTCGATCACGGCGGCGCCGGCAAATTGTAGAGTCCTCGCCCTAAGCACCGACGGGGTGGCAGGTTGGGTTATCGCATCCAGGGCGCGCTTGTCCGGTCCAGGCCGGAGAGCGCGGGCCTGACCGCACTTGAACGGGCATACGGCTATCGGCTCTTCGAGCTGGTCGGCCGCGGGCTGTGGCTGCTGGACTTCGGCGTTGCCGAGCCCAAGCCGGGCGACCGAGCTGTAATTCGGGCGGCCCGGCCGCTGGCGCCCGCCTACGTCGACGCCCTCCGCGTGCTCGGACAGGACGAGGAAACCTTCGAGCAATTGGCCTGGCTGACGGTCGCCGCCGTTGCCGCCCGACAACTCCGCCAGCCGGTGCTCGGCTTCCTGTCGGACGACGAGTTGCTGGACTTTGCCACCGTAGTCACGCCCGAAGGCGTCGGTGTGATCGGCGACAAACTGGGCAACTACCTGCTGCGCTGGGACGGAACGACGCTGGTCATCCAGCCGTTCTGCAAGGACGGAACGGACGACGAGCCGCCGGTCCCGCCGGAGGAGCTCTCGATGATCCCGGCGGTGCAACTGCTTCCCAACGAGACCCTGGCCAAGGGCTATCCGCTCCACGGCAACGTCCTGGCCGAAGCGAGCGGTTTCGCCGAGGGTGCGAGTTCGCTCGCCCTGGGAACGTGGACGTTCGGGCCCATAGGCTCCTTGAAGTTGATCGAGGCCAAGGGCCTGGATCACAGCTTGTGGGATCGTGCCGCCGGGGAGGCCAGGGCTCGCAGCCGGTAGCGCCAAGCGAGGCTTGCCGCTGTAGAGCGTTCACAAATCTCGCGGTCGTGAACCCTTGCGCTGCATTGGAGACGTATCCGTTCACATAGGCCTTGACTGTGAACGGATACAAGAAGACGCCAAGACGCGGGGCCTGGCGTCGTCTTGAGCGTAGGAACTGGATATGGTCGGGGCGAGAGGAAACAAGCCCACCGTAGCGACCTGAATGTCCCACTGGCGCTCTCGTGCGAACTCATCGGCGGAGGGCGCTGGTGCCATGCGACTGCCGGCTGAGGATCATGCCTCGGAGGTGGCGGACGAGGCCTCCCGGGCGTCATGGATCGCGGCGATCGCGACCGTGTTCGTCGGCTCGTCGTAGAGGTAGACGATCACCATCCAGGGCCAGGGACCGAGGATCACCCGGAAGCCGCGCCAGCGGCCGGTGAGCAGCTTTCCGATCTGAGGGAACGAGGCCAGAGTCGCGATCGAGGCCCGGACTCGGGACGCAGTATCGGCCGGCAGGCTGCGCGTCAGGATAAGCTCGGCCAGGTCCGCTCGCGCGCGCTGCGCGACGACGACCCTCGCCATTGACTAAAGCTGGTCGAGTGGGACGACGCGACCGGCCTTCACGTCGGCGAGGCCTTCCTGGGTCCGCTCCCATGCGCCCGGGATTGCGTCGAGGATCGCCGTGATCGTCGTTGCCTCAGTGCCGACCTGATCGATCGCAGTCGAAAGAAGCGAGCGGGCGAGCGTGCCCGGCTGGACGTACATCCGGGCCGCCATCTCGTTCAGCCTCGCGGCATGCTCGTTATCGAGCACGACGTTGATACGCTTGCCATGTTCGCCGGCCATGCCCACATCCTTCACGGAACTGCACGGGTAGTGTATCGAAGTGTAGGCGTTTAATGGCTCGACATCAAGTCTCGCCCGGCACTCTCGCCCGGCTCTCCGCCTGTGAGGCCTCATTCCACCAACGCTGGTCGGACTGGCGGTGACGCGCTACATCCTGCGGCTGCCGCCGCTGGCGGACCTGGACGCCGAGGCTGCGGTTGCGATTATGGCGCCCACAATCCAGCACTACGTGAACGGGCCGCTGCGTTACGACTGACCGGCTCTCAGGTTCTCAGTGCGAGCTCGAACGCCGCTTGGCCGCCAGGGGAGCATGGTTGTGACAGCTGGGACGGCGGCCGTCAGAGGCGGTTCGAGGGCCAGATCGGGACATTCAGGTCGGGCGGCTCAGGATCATCCTCGATCGGGGAGGCCAGGAGGTCTCGCCAGATGCCGGGAGGAAGATCAAAACGAGCGTCAGATGAGACGCTCGGAAAGCCACCTACTCGAATGGTCGGGGCGAGAGGAGTGGCGGCCACACTTTCCAACTGAGATACGAGATCGCGCCGGCTGCCTTGCTGGTGGTCGAGGTGGCGTAGCCGACGTCGCCACTGGACTTGAGGCCGAGATAACAAGCTGAGCGGGCGAGCAACCGACCTCTGGCACGGCCGCCAGCAGCCCATCCTTATCGCTGTTGCGCCCGTTCCGAAACGAGGTCCTTTTAGGTACGCAGCGAGCCCATCCGGTAGCCCCAGGTTAGCGTAGAGTAACGACCAACGGCCTGATGAGGGCGCGGTGGCGGCCCCCTTCCAGACCAGCCCCGGTCCGAAACTCGCGCCCTTTGGCCTCAAAGCCGAGAAGGGGGTCATTCGTGCGTAACCTACGACCGACTCTGCTCATCCTGGCCGTTGTCGTTATCGCCGGCTGCACTGGCGGCGCCCAAGAGGCGGGCACGCAAGCGCCGGGCATCACCCAGGCCACGGCGACCCCCTCCTCGACGGCTGGCTCCACCCCTGTCATGACCAGCGCGTCGACACCGATCCCGGGGCCGACAACTGGCGAGGCCGATATCTCGGTTACGAAGCAGATCGTGCATGCCGGACCAGTTATCGCCTCCCGTGCTCTCTACGAGGTGATCGTCGAGGTCAAGAACAGCGGCTCCGGCTGGGCCGATATGGTTCGCGGCGAGAGTGACTTCACGGTGTACGACAAGGACGGCGGAGTGACGACGGCCGCGTCATTCGGGTATGCGTATCCACGCTATCTCGGCCCCGGCGAGACGGGATATCTGATGGTGCAGGGCGGGGTAGACGGCGTGAATCCAGACGCCTTTTTCAAAGTGTTGGCGGACGTGCACTACAAGCCTGTCGAGCAGCCTGGGCCGACGCTGACCACCGACAAGATAAGCCTGAACGCGGACCCATACGGCGGCACGGTCAATGCCACTGGAACGATAACCAACCCCAGCACGGTTGACATCAACAGCGTGGTCGTCGGCGTAATCATGTTCGATTCTGCCGGCAACCCTTTGACGTTTGACTACACGAACATCGTGAAGAACATCGGAGCCGGGCAGAC
>DASVKT010000119.1:0-2254 GCA_036385235.1 Candidatus Limnocylindrales bacterium
TCCGCCGGTCCGCCGTTCGGCGGGTTGTACTTGAAGCCGCCGTCTTCCGGTGGGTTGTGTGAAGGCGTGACCACGATGCCGTCGGCAATGCCTGCGGCGCCGCTGTGGTTGTGGGTCAGGATGGCATGCGAAATCGCCGGAGTGGGCGTCAGAGCCTCGTCCAGACTGGCGAACACGGCCACCCCGTGGCCGATCAGGACTTCGATTGCCGTCTTGTACGCCGGCATGGACAGGGCATGGCTATCGAAGCCGATGAAGAGTGGCCCGTCGATGCCTCGGCTCTTCCGATATCGGCAGATCGCTTCCGTCGTGGCGAGGATGTGGTCCTCGTTGAATGAGCCGTTCAGCGAGGAGCCGCGGTGGCCGGATGTGCCGAAGGCGACGGCCTGCGCGGGGACGTTGGGATCCGGGTGTATGTCGTAGTAGGCGTCAACGAGCTTGCCGACGTCCACGAGCATGGACGCCTCTGCCGGCTTTCCTGCCTGTTCACTCACTCCCACGGAATCCGGGCCTCCCACTGCCGATTTCTACCCCGGGCAATGATGCCTTGCCGGAGGCAGCCTTGCCACCGGGAATTGTTGTGTTCCGGGCCGAATTAGGGCACCGCCGACCAGAGCCGCCAGCCTGTGGCGGCCGCCAGGTCCCCAGCAGCCCCCGCTATCGCCTGAGCCACGTCGTTGCCGGCAGACATAAGTTCCTCGACGGGAGAATCCGGGCTCGACGGGTCTTGGGCGAGTATGGCCAGGCACTTCTCCTGGGCGGCCGATTCGAGATTGGCCAGACGGCCCTCGAGTGGGGCGCCGGTCCAGCCGAGTCGCAGGTCGATCTCGCCCATGATCGTCCGCATCAACGCCGCGCACTGAGCGAGCGCCTGCAGGGGCAGGCGAGTGGTTATCAACGCCGACGGGAACTCGAATGTGGCCAGGGCCAGGAAGGCCATCCAGTCTCGGTCCAGGGTGTCGTCCACGTTGCACTCCGGCGCGTCCATGAGCGGGCGGTAGATCGCGGCAACGGCCGGCAAGTCGTCACGGGAGACCGCCGCCCATATCCCGGCCAGGGCTTCGTCGAATGTGGCCAGCGGCGTAGCGCCGCGGCATAGCGCGAATACGGATCTTGCCCGCGAGCATGCTGCCCCTGCGAAGGCGATCTGCCGCGGCAGGCAGAGTCCGTCCATGCGTGCCGCAAGCTCTTCGCTGCGCGTCAATTGGGCCCCTTCCATCGTCGGAGTTGCGCGTTGGCGCGGTGCCGGAAGCTTCTGTAGGGAGTATCGGCCGAGTAGGGGTTCACCCTGATGGCTCGGGTCACTTTGACGGTGCCGAGATGCGCCGGGCCGGTTTCGCCGGCGGTTGGTGTCCGCGCCGGTTGGGCGATAGCCCCGGCGCCCCGGCACCGTAGGTGCTGACCCCTTAGTAAGGCAGCGCGATCGTGCCGGCCGTGGCGGCTTCGCCCAGTAGCGGCATGCCCCAGGCCAGTTCGATGGTTCTGAGGAGGGAGTAGTGCGTGGCGGCGCCGTCGAAGCGCGATCCCGGTGCCATTCCCGGGCTGGCCACGATCGTTGCGATGTGGCCGCCGCCCGTACCGGCCGCGGAACCTTCGTCCCAGGTGATGATCAGGAGCGAGTCCGCGAAATCCGGGCTGTCGATGATCTGGGGCACGAAGTCCGCCAGGAATGCATCGCCTGCGGAAACGGAACTGCTGTGCATGTCGTTGATTTCATTGGGGATGATCATTTCGAAGTCTGCCGCGCCGGGATCGAAACTGGCCAGGCCGCCGATGTTGGCGCAGCGCGCCGGGTTGCCGCTGATCGACGTGTAGCTGATCGCCGGGTTGTGCTTTCGGACATAGTCGCCGGGGGCGCCGGGGCCGTCCTGCACGGGATCGGCCTGGAAGCTGCGGAAGCAGTTGCCCGGATATCCCTGGGCGTACACGTGCCAGGTTCTGCCGGACGTTTCCACCTGGTCGAAGAGGTTCGGGACGGACAGGTCGTACGTGCCGTCCGAATCGGTCCCCTGCAGGCCGCCGGAGGTCAGGGCGATGTAGTTGGGCTCGGACGGATGTGTCTCCGCGTAGAAGTTCGTGGCCAGCCCGTAGCGGGAGATCAGCCCGTTCTCGTACGGCGCCGCACCGGAGCCGACGATGCTGCCGTAGTCCTTGTTCTCCATGATGATCAGGTAGATGTGCTTGAAGTTCGGCAGGCCCGAGCCGGGCGTTGCGGTGGCGGATGCGGTCGGCAAGGGGATGGCCGAACCGGCGG
>DASVKT010000120.1:0-2264 GCA_036385235.1 Candidatus Limnocylindrales bacterium
TACCAGCAGTGCATCAAGCACGGGGTCAAGTTCTTCGACGAATACCAGGTCGTGGACCTGCTCTTTGAAGGCGGCGAGCCCGACAAGGGCGGCCGGGCGGCCGGCGTCGTTGCCCACCGTGCCGCCGACGGTGAGCTCCACACCTTCCGAGCCAAGTCGGTGCTTCTGGCCACCGGCGGCTTCGGGCGGATGTTTCGCATCACGTCCAACGCCCACAGCCTCACCGGTGACGCGGTCTCCCTGTGTTACCGCCACGGCATCCCGCTCCAGGACATGGAGTTCTTCCAGTTCCACCCCACCGGCATCGTCGGCATCGGAATTCTTCTTTCCGAAGCGGCCCGAGGCGAGGGTGGAATTCTCCTGAACGACAAGGGCGAGCGCTTCATGGAGAAGTACGCGCCCAAGATGATGGACCTGGCTCCCCGCGACATGGTCAGCCGGGCCATGTACCAGGAGATCCGGGCCGGTCGCGGTATCGGCGGCAAGGACTACGTCTACATGGACTTGCGCCATCTCGGTCGCAAGGTCATCGACGAGAAGCTGCCGGATATCACGGACTTCGTGCGCGTCTACCAGGGCATCGAGCCGCTCAAGGAGCCGATCCCTGTTCAGCCGACGGCTCACTACGCCATGGGCGGCATCCCAACCAACACCGACTCGGAAGTCGTGATCGACGACAAGGGCACAGTCGTGCCGGGGCTTTTCGCCGCCGGCGAGTGCGCCTGCGTCAGCGTCCACGGCGCCAACCGGCTCGGGACCAACTCGCTGGTGGACTTGCTCGTCTTCGGGCGGCGAGCCGGCCGGCAGATGGCCCGTTACGCCGGTAAGGTGGAGCGGCCCAGGCCTATCGAAAACGCAGTCGAGCCCGTCAAGGCGGAGCTGGAAGCGATCCGCAACCGCGAGACGAGCGGCGAGTCCGTTGCCACCATCCGGACTGAACTCCAGAACGTGATGATGGACAACGTCGGTGTCTACCGCGACGGCAAGCTCCTGGCCGAGGCATTGGTCAAGGTCAAGGAGTTGCAGGCCCGAGTCCAGAAGATCGCCATCCAGGATCACGGCACGGTCTTCAACACCGAGCTGATGGAAGCCCAGGAGCTGGGCTATCTGCTGGACATCGCCCAGGTCACGGTCACTTCGGCGCTGGCGCGCCAGGAGAGCCGCGGCGCCCACTCGCGCGAGGATTTCCCCGAGCGAGACGACAAGAAGTGGCTCAAGCACACCCTCGCCTACAAGGGCAAGGACGGACCGACACTGCGCTACAAGAATGTGTCGATCACGAAGTTTGAACCCAAGCCGCGGACGTATTGAGGCTGCATTGATGGAAGTAACACTGCGTGTCCTCCGATACGACCCGGAGAGCGATCAAAAGCCGCATTGGGCGGAGTACAAGGTCGCGGTAGACCCGATGGACCGTGTCCTGGACCTCTTGATCAAGGTCAAGGCCGAGCAGGACGGAACCCTCAGCTTCCGGCGCTCATGCGCCCACGGGATCTGCGGGTCGGACGCGATGTTGATCAACAACCGCAACCGGCTGGCCTGCCGAATTCGGGTCGACCAGTTGGGCAAGAAGATTTCGGTCGCGCCGCTGCCGGGCCTCCCGGTGGTCAAGGACCTGATCGTCGACATGAACGGCTTCTTCGGCAAATACCGATCGGTGAAGCCGTTCCTGATCAACGAGCAGCCCGAGCCCGAGCGGGAACGCCGCCAGAGCCAGGCCGATCGGGCCAAGTTCGACGACACCACCAAGTGCATCCTCTGCGCCGCCTGCACGTCCTCATGCCCGTCCTTCTGGGCGCGGCCGGAATATGTCGGACCGGCGGCAATCGTCCAGGCCCACCGTTTCATCTTCGACTCTCGTGACGAGGGTTCCGAGGAGCGGCTGGAGATCCTGGCGGACGAGAACGGCGTCTGGCGTTGCCGGACGATCTTCAACTGCGTCGATGCTTGTCCGCGCGGGATAAACATCACCAAGGCGATCCTCGAGGTCTCCTCGGCGATCGTGGGGCGACGCGGCTGACGGGGCGAGCCTCCGGCGGCGGAGGCAGCGACTGGGACTCTCTGTGGGACTCGGTCGGCGCGCGCGATGCTGACGGCGGACACGACCCGAATCTGATGGACGAGCACCCGCGACGGCCGGCCGAGCCGGCCGTCGCGGCGCCTTCGTCTGCGCGGGCGGCGCGGACACCGACTCCAGCTGAGCCGGCCCGGCCGGCGGGCCCAAGTGCCTCGGCGGGCCCCGGTGCCTCGGCGAACCCGGGTGG
>DASVKT010000121.1:0-3544 GCA_036385235.1 Candidatus Limnocylindrales bacterium
AACGGGTCCGTGATGTCACGGACGATCGCGCCGAGGAGCATCATCGGCGCCCCGCGCAGGGCACGGGCGAGCGGATTGGGCCGGTAGCCCACGTCGCGTGCGGCGGCCAGAACACGCTCGCGGGTCCTGGCCGCGATCGGCACGGTCAGCGGGGCATTGTTGAGGATCCGCGAGACCGTGCTCCGCGACACGCCGGTCGCGGTCGCGATGTCCCGCATCGTCACCGGCCGGGCGCGGGCCGGCGGTCGGTCGGCTCCGGCCTCCAGCGGCGCCCGGATCGTTGCGTCGTCGCTTGGCCCCGCGGCCGGCTGCCCAGCCGCCATCACTACTCGAACCGGCGCTGCAGCACTACGTGGATGGACACTGCCGCGAGGATGATGACGCCGTAGATGAACTGGGTGTAGTAGTCGGTCAGCCCGACCGCCACGATTCCGGCCTGGATTCCCCCGATCATGAAGGCGCCCAGGAAGGTCCCATAGATGGTGCCCCGGCCACCGAAGACGGAGGTCCCACCGATGAATACTGCTGCCAGGGTCGGCAACTGGTAGGCCGAACCAAGGTTTGGGTAGAAGTTGGTCAGTGAGAAGGCGTTCATCAACGCCGCCAGGGCCGAGGCCACGCCGACGAGGACAAACAGGGTGATTCGCGTCCGCCGGATCGGGATGCCCATGAGCTGGGCGGCTTGAGCGTTGTCGCCAATGGCGTAGGCGTTCTGGCCCAGCCGGTGGCGGTTCAAGAGGAGCCAGGCCACGACCGCCAGGGCGATCAGCCAGAAGAACTGGATCGGGATCGTTCCGATCCTGCCGGCGAGCAGCCCGTAGGAGAACGACGAGGTGGTGTCGACGAGCGGATAGCTCTTGCCATTCACAAGCACCAGCGTGAGGCCGCCGAAAAGGAACCAAGTCGCTATGGTCACTACGAGCGCGGGGATGCCGACCACCGCGACGAAGAAGCCGTTGAACAACCCGCACAGGGCGCCGACGGCCAGGCAGGCCACGACTCCGAGCTCCACGCTGCCGGTCGCCTGCCAGGTGAATACGAACCCGACCAGGCTGAGGGACATGATCGAGACGAAGGACAGGTCGATGTCACCCGCGACGATGACCATCGTAAGGAAGAGGGCTGCGATCGCGAAATACGGGGTCGTCTGGGCGAACGCCAGATAGATCCGGGAATTGAGGAAAGTTGAGGGAGCCCCAATCACGAAGAGCGACCAGACGACAAGAAAGGCGACAGTGATGCCGATTTGCGAGGCCCACGAGCCCGTGAACGCGGCGATCGGGCTGCGCGCACGAGATGGTTTGGCTGGGGCGACGGCTGGCGTCATGCGTGCTCCTCGCTGGACTTCGTCGTTGCCTCAGGCGTCCCATCTTCCCGTCGGTAACGCTCGTGTTCGGTGAAGGCGCCTGTAGCAGCGACTTCGCGCATGATGTCCATGAGCTCGTTCAACGAATAGCGCGACGTCAGGAACTGCCCCGCGACGCGGCCGCGGTCCAGCAATACGATCCGGTCGGAGACCGAATAGACGTGGAAGATGTTGTGATCGATGAAGATCGCCGACTTCCCGGCGGCCTTGATGCCTTCCACGAAGTGCAGCAGCTTCTCCGTCTCCTTGAGCGACAGGCCCATGGTCGGTTCATCGAGGATGATGATCTCGGCCTGGAAGTGGAGCGCTCGGACGATCGCGAGACCCTGGCGCTCGCCACCGGAGAGCCCCTTGACGTTCGTGTTCGGGGTCAGCACGGCAGAGGTGAAGCCCATCGACTCGCCCATGAGGTCTGCCGTGGCCCGGCGCATTTCGCCGACCTTGAGGAAGCCGAGCCGGCCGCTGACGGGACGGCCCATGAAGATGTTGCGCCAGAGGGGTAGCTGATCGGCGAGGGCGCGCTCCTGGAAGACGGTCTCGACGCCCAGCATGCGGGCCTTCTGGACATCCATCCCCGTGACTCGCTGGCCGCCGAAGTAGATCTCGCCTTCGTCCGGTTGGTGGACGCCGGTGATGATCTTGATGAGCGTCGACTTGCCGGCGCCGTTGTCACCGAGCAGGCCGACGACCTCGCCGGTTCCGAGCTCCAGGTTCACATCCCGTAGAACGTGCACACCTCCGAACGACTTCGAGACGTGGCGAAGCTCCAGGCGCTTGACGCCCTGCGGAGGGGCCGAGGCGGCAGGCGCGAGAGCCGCGAGGACTGGATCAGTAAGTTGTGCCGGCTGGCGAGCGCTTTCGCGCTCGCCAGCCGGCATGCCGTTCGCGGCAGTCGGAAGAGACATCTAGCGGATTTGCTGAGTAACGAGCGGCCCGACCGCGTCGATGTTGGACTTATCGACGAAACCGGCGCCCGTGTTGATGAAGAGGCCGCCAAAACCGAACTTCTTCTCGAGGCAGAGTTGCTCGACGCCGAAGAAGCCCTGGAGCCACTCCTGCTGGTCGATGACCAGGCTGACGTATCCGTCCTTGATGCCCTGGACCGTGGCCGGCGACATGTCGAAGCCGGCGGCATACACGCTACCTGCCGCCAGGTTCGCGGCCTTCATGAAGGTCGGGATGGCGGAAGTGAGGTTGCCGTGGTCGATGAAGATGGCCTTGACTTTCGGGTGAGAGGCGACATAGCCGGTGAAGGTCGCGGTTCCCGCGTTTGGATCGGCGTTCGTGGCCGTGTCGATCTCGTAGTAGTCAACCGTGAGCCCGGCAGCCTTGAGGGCGTCGGTGATGCCATTGGTGCGCTCACCGCGGCCGGGCTGGGCCGCGAGACCCCAAACGAAGACCTCGTCGCCCGACTTGAGGTTGCCGCGTTTGATCGCCTCGTTGGCGAGAGAGGCGCCGGCATCATGCAGAACCGCGCCCGTGTAGCCGAGAGCATGGGCGGCTTCCGCCTTCGGCAGCTCGGTGTTCATCACGGTGATGGCGATGCCCTGCTTGACGGCGTCATCGATGAGCGAGTCGAAGGAAGCGTCGCCGGGATGGCCCATGACAGCGATGCCATCGGGCTTGGTGGCGACGGCCTGCTGGAATTGCGTGATCATCGTGGCCGGGTCCCAGTTGGACCACTGGTACGACACGTCCGGCCCGAAGGCGGCCTGCGCGGCCTTGGCGCCGTTGTAGACGACTGTCTCGAAGCTACCACCCGCCGTCCCGCCCGGGAAGAAGGTGATCTTCATCCCCGTGCAGAACTGGCCGGCCACTGGCGCAGCCGAGGCGCCGCCGCCCGTGCTCGCGGCGGGCGACGCGCTCGCGGCGGCCACCGGCGCAGCCGAGGCGCCGCCGCCGGTGCTCGCGGCGGGCGACGGGCTGCTTGATGAATTGCACGCGCTGACCACCAACAGGACTCCGGCCACCAACGCTGGCAGCCGCCGCTGAAGGTGCAGCCCAGATCGAGTCATCCAAATCCTCCTCAGTACCACAGACTCCGGCCCGGTCAACTCCCGAGGCCGTTTCGCGAACAGGTCCTTGTCTCGGCAGAGACCTCCCTTCTGCCTTGGAACTGGAATAGCCCGGCAGCCACGCCCGACCGGTCACCCGGTCGCCGGGCCGGCCTTTCCGCCG
>DASVKT010000122.1:0-1928 GCA_036385235.1 Candidatus Limnocylindrales bacterium
GGCATCCACGACTCCACATAGAGGCCGCGCTCCGATATCTCGAGTTCGTCCTTGCGGATGGGACGGCCGTTCGTGCCGACCGGATGCGACCGGGCGACGTGCAGCTCGTCTGGGGTGTTGTCACTCATGCTTGAGACCTCACCACTCGTGGGGATTGATGATGAGGCCGGTGAGGGCCTTCGGGTAGAAATAGGTGGATTTCTGAGGCATCACATCGCCCTCGGCCGCAACCGCGGCAATCTCTGCGACGGGCGTGGGCTCCAGCAGGAAGGCAGCATCGGCGCCGTCGCGAGCCGAGTCAACCCAGTCCAGGGCCTCGGTGACGGACTTGCTGTAGGCCAGACGGCCGCCGGCAATAGCCGCGGCGTCGATTGAGCACAGCCTGCCCAGTGCTGCCTGGAGCAACGTCACGTCCAGGCGTTTGAGCGCCGGCCCGCCATCACGAAGCGAGGGGGCGAAGTCGACACGGCGAGCCTTCAGTACCGCGCCGCCGCTTCTCGTCCAGAGTCCGAAACGGCCCTCGCCACCCGGGACATCAACCGATGAGAACGCCGCCTCGAGTTCCGCGCGAGTCGCTACCGGCGTCACGTCAAACAGCCAGCGGGCGTGATCCAGCAGATCGCGCACGCCTTCCTCGCCCAGGCCGCGCACGACGCGGTGCGTCGGCAGCACCGTCAGCTTCTGATTCGTGGTCTCGAGGAACAGCATCATCACGTAGTCCGTGGACGGGTCCGTCTCCCCCGACTTGTTGGCGCGGCGCTCGTCGCGGTATCGCAGAGCCGTTTCATAACGGTGGTGGCCGTCCGCGATCGTGATCGGTTCGCGGCCGGCGGCTGAGATCAGGGCCTTCGCAATCTCCGAATCTGGGCCATCCATGGGCACCGCCCAAAGTCGATGGCGCACGCCGTCATCGTCGACAACATCCGTGTCCGGCCGCTCCGAAGCGATCACGGCCATCGCCTTGGTGGATCGGCCAGTTGAGTCCGCATACAGACCGACGATCGGGCTCGTATTGACGCCGGTTGCCCACATCAGCTTGTAGCGGTCTTCCTTGGGCGCGGAGAGTGTCCGCTCGTGAGGGAGAATGCCGGAGCCGGGAACCAGATCCTCCAGCCGAAGCCGCGCGAAGAAGCCGCGCTGGGTCCGGGTCTGCTCGCTACCGGGGACGCAATAGGTTTGCTCGTAGACGTAGACGCTGGGCTGGCCGTCCGTGCGCAGAGTTCCGTCGATGCGCCAACTGGATAGAGTTCGCGACGCGCGCCGGTATCGATCGTCCGGCCCTTCGCCGGCCTGGATCTCAGGCAGATCGATCCGCACGGCGTTGGCCGGGTGGCGAGCAAGCAGAGTCTTGTGCAGCTCCGGACCGATCACGTCGTAGGGCGGGCAGACGACCTGGCCGATATCTCCGACCTTCTCAGGGTCGAAGCGAAGCGCGCGAAAGGCTCTTATCTCTGGCACCCAGGGCTCCTTAGCGAACGGCCACGTACACCACAGCGCGCTATCGGCCGCAATCGTCTTGCTGGCCCGATTCCTCCGCCGGGATTACGGATCGTACGGCAATAGAGGCAGAACGGCGAGTCCACGCTCGACCGATGGCGCCGGCGGCCCCTATCTCCCTCCATCCAGCAGGTTTCGGCGCGCACTGCTACTTTTCCCGCCATGAGTCAGGAGCCCACGCCGCAACCGGATTCGCACGCCCACGGGGGAGATGCGATCAACGCCATCGGCGGCGCCGGACACCCGTTCGAACACGGAACCGACGCCCAGATGATCGAACGGCGCGTCCGAACCGTCACGCCGTTGGTGACACCGACGCCGGGCCCCGGAGCCTCATCGAATCTGCGCCGCGAGGTTCTCTACGCCCTCCGAACAGGCGGACCCGCCGCGCCGGACCAGGTCGCGGATCGCGTCAGCGCCAGCCGCACCGG
>DASVKT010000123.1:0-4566 GCA_036385235.1 Candidatus Limnocylindrales bacterium
CTTTTCGAGATGCTGACCGGAAGAGTTGCCTGGCGCGGATCAGACACTATGGACATCCTGAACCAGCATCTGAGCGCGCCGGTTCCGAGCCTGAAGGACTACGTGGCAGACGTTCCGCCGGCTGTCGAGGGCATTGTTCGCCGCTGTCTGCGAAAGAAGGCCAACGAGCGCTACCAGGACGCCACCGCACTCCTGTACGACCTGGAACATTGGCGTGAGCTTGACCCTGCCCAGTTCGAATTCGCCGACGAAGAGGCTCTGCCACCGGCCGAGGAGCACCTGCTGCTCATGGTCGCCGGGATCTGTGGGGCCTTTCTTGCAGGCAGCGCGCTTCTGGTCGGCGTCGCGTTCCTGGTGCAGCACCACTGACAAGGGGGTTGCGCGGGAGGTTCGGGATGTACGTGCCGCCGCTGCTGGATGCCCTGGGCCTAGCCGAAGTGGAGCACAACCCCAAGAACAACCGGATGCGGGCCATATAGGGCGACCCGACCGAGCGGGCCCGGCCCGGCGCCGAGCGTTCCAGCGCCGATCGCTCGCGGCGTCGAACCGGTTGGCCGGCGGCGATCTCGCGACTTTTCGGTGCCACCGAATAGAACTTGGCCCCTGGTGCCATTCGTGGGTGCGATTCCCAGGTTCTTGGCCCGGGGGTCGACTCCAGAGGGCGAATTCGTGTCACGAACGTCGTCCGAGCAGCCCGAAACGGGCCAAATTCTGGTCACGAACGTCGGCTGACCAGCCCGAAACGGGCCGATTCTGCCACTGGCGGGCCAATCGGCCGATTCGGTTTCGGTGTAGCCGAAAACGCACTGCGAGATCAGCCCGCCTGGAGCCCCCTGCCCCGCCGGTCAGCAAGGCGAGATCGCGCCGGAAGCAACGAGCGAGCCCCAGATCAGCCCGCCTGGAGCCCCCTGCCCCGCCGGTCAGCCCCGCCTTCGCCACATGCTGAAGACAGACTCACCGCGCCCGGCAACGGACACCACTTGCTCCACGCGCACGGCCCGGGTCGCCGGCCGCCCGACCTGATACACCCACGCCAGGGTCATCAGCCGCACGGAGACGGAGGTGGCGTCGAAGAGTTCGCGCGCTCGCCGTCCCGTGGCTGGCCTCCAGCCAGACGCCGCTCGCCGTCCCGTGGTTGGCCTCCAGCCAGGCCCGCCATTCGGCGCGGTCGGCGGGTTGAACGCGAGGCTTATCGTTCATGGGGACAGGATCGGCCGGCGAGCGCCCCGGGTCGCCCAGTTTCGGGCCGTGGACCCCAGTTTCGGGCCGTGGACCCCCAGACAGCACAAGACCGGCGCTGCTTCGCGCCGGTCCTGGCAAAGTCCGTTGCGGCAGGGGTCCGTCCCCTACCGCGCGGCTATGCCAGCGCGAGTGTCTCCGCTGATGTTCCCGGCGCGGGGTCTCCATTCGAGGTTCTCGACGCCACGTGACAGGTCGGCCATCAACGGGAGTGCCCCGTCATCACCGCGAATTAGTCGCGAAACTGTGGCCGCCGTTACCGCCTGCATCTTTCCTCCAGAAACCCTGGCGCGGATGAGACCGTCACAACCTACGCCTCTCGGCGCGGAACTGCAATACCCATACGGATGGGACCGGATGGGAAACGTGTTTGCCCTCATCTCGTGCCGGCAAGTGATGCAGCCGATGCCTAGATCGCGATACCGGGGTTCCGAAATCGCGCGAGCCGAAGCGCCGGATGCGGCGTTCAATCCAGCGGCTCAAGGAGCCATGACACCTTGACCGACAGCCCGGACAGCCCGGAAACCCCGCCTCGCCGGCCACCGAATGGGCCCTCGACCCAACCGTGACCTTCCTCAATCACGGCTACTTCGGCGCGTGTCTCAAGACCATCCTGGAAGTCCAGCGCGGCTGGCGTGACAAGCTCGAGGCCCATCCGGTCCGCTTCCTCGCCCGCGACCTGGAGGACCTGCTCGATTGGTGCCGTTCAGAGATAGGCGCCTTCACCGGCTCGGAATCTGACGATCTGGCCCTGATGCCCAACGCCACCGCAGGTCTGAACACGGTCCTGCGATCGCTGCGCTTTGAGCGGGGCGATGAGGTTCTGGCGACGGACCACGCCTGCAACGCGGCTTTGAACGCGCTCCGCTTCTCCGCCGCGCAATCCGGTGCCCGCTTGATTCTCGCCCGGATCCCCTTCCCGATTCAGTCACCGGACGAAGCCTTCGACGCGACCATGGCCGCAGTCACGCCCACGACGAAGCTGGCGATGATCGAGCACGTAACGAGCCCAACGGCCTTGATGCTGCCGATCGAGCGCCTAGTGCCGGCGCTGAACGCCCAAGGAATCGATGTGCTGGTGGACGGAGCCCACGGTCCGGGCATGCTGCCGCTGCACCTGAAGGAACTGGGCGCGGCCTACTACGTTGGAACCGCCCACAAGTGGATCTGCGCGCCGAAAGGCTCGGCCTTCCTGAACGTCCGGCGCGACCGCCAGGCCATGATCAGGCCCCTCGCGATTTCCAACAGCGCCAACGACACCCGAGTCGACCGATCGCGCTTCCGCCTGGACATCGACTGGCAGGGCACCATGGATCCGAGCGCCTGGCTGACGATCCCGGCCGCAATCGACGGCATGGGCGAGATGCTACACGGCGGCTGGCCGGCCCTGATCGCGGCCAACCACCAACTGATCATTGCGGCCCGCGACACCCTCGCGACGGCGCTCATGACGGAATCTCAGGCACCCAACTCGATGACCGGATCGATGGCGACGCTACGTCTTCCCGGCGGGCCGTGGCCGCGGGCCCTGGCCGCGGGCCGTGGCCGCGGGCCGAAGCGCTGCAGCGCATGGGCATGATCGACGCAGCGATTCGCGGCCGGCACTTCGAGGCACCTCTAATGGCGTGGCCATCGCCCTGGCTGGTGGATTCGGGCGATCTGCCGGCTTCCGCCGAGTTCAGCCTGCTCGTGCGGATCTCAGCCCACGCCTACAACTTCCTGGGCCAGTACGAGCGATTGGCTTCCATACTGGCCGGGTTTGCCAGCGCGGATAGGCCGGCGTAATCGGGGCACCGACGAGTGGCCGACAGGGCGCGCCGCGGCTCAGGCCCGAACGAGCGGTCCGGCTCCATTGGCCAGCGCCACCGGGTAAATGTGCGGCTTGAGCCCCGTCCGGCGGACGTATTCGCGGGCCACCGCCGCCTGCAGCGCCGGGACTGCATCGGTCAGCACCAGGTTCACCGTACAGCCGCCGAAACCCATCCCGGTCATTCGCGCGGCAACGACGCCGGGCACAGCCCGGGCCACGTCCACCATCGCATCCAGCGCCGGAGTGCTCACTTCGTAGAGATCCCGCAACGAGGCGTGGGACTCGGCGAATAGTCGACCCAGTTCCGCCAGGTCGCCGGCCTCCAGGGCCGCGGCCGTGGCCACGACGCGGGCATTCTCAGCCACGACGTGTTCTGCGCGCCGGGCCGTCCCCTCCGGAAGCAGAGCACCGTGGCGGCGCAGGGACGCCATATCGAGGTCTCGAAGGGAACACAGTCCGGGCAGCCGCTCCGCCAGCAGGGCGACGACTCGGGCGCAATCTGCCCGGCGGCCCATCAATTCCCTCGATCGCCCCTCGGCCCGCTCCCCGGTGTCACAGACCACGACCTGAACTCCGTACGGGAGCGGTACATGGCGAGTCTCCAGGGTGCGGCAATCCAAAACCATGGCCTTGGTCTCGCGACCCGCGGCACTCGCCATCTGGTCCACGATGCCGGAGTCCACGCCGACGAAATCGCGCTCGGCGCGCTGAGCTATGGATGCCATTGCCGGCCCGGACAGGACGTGCCCGCCACCCAGCAGCGCCAGCGCGGACGCGACCCCCAGGGCCGCCGACGAAGCCAGGCCGATGCCGATCGGGATCGTGGTGTCGACGACGCCCTCGAAGCCGCGGACCGGTAGGGCGGCCTCGCGCAGCGACCAGGCGGCGCCGCCGACGTAGTCGCTCCAGAGCCCGGTAGGCCCGGTCTGTGCACCGAAGTGGGCCGTGGCCGTTGCGGCGGCGGACCGGCCCGCCACACGCACCCCATGCACCCCGTGCAGCCCGTGCGCCCCGCCAGCCGCCGAGCGGCCCAGATCCGGCTCGAGCGCGTCTATCCGGAACGAACCGACCTCTCCAAAGTCAAGAGACTTGACTCTCACAAACCCGTCACGACGCGGCCGGAAAGCTATCCAAGTGTCCAACTCGATCGCCGCCGGGAGCACGAAACCCTCGCTAAGTTCCGTGTGATCGCCCATGAGACTGACAACGCCCGGCGCCCGCACGATGCGCGTTTCCACCTGGTCTCCCACCGCGCCCCAGGCGCTGTCGAGCGCCGCAACAAGGTTCTCGATTCGGGCGAGGTTAGGCGCGGTTAGGTCCATGGGCAGATGCTAGCGCCTGGAAAGGCGGCGAGTTGGGGCGGCGCGAAGTCCGGCACGGAGTTCCGCCCGGAGTTCCGCCCGGAGTTCCGCCCGGAGTTCCGCCCGGAGTTCCGCCCGGAGTTCCGCCCGGAGTTCCGCCCGGAGTTCCGCCCGGAGTTCCGCCCGGAGTTCCGCCCGGAGTTCCGCCCGGAGTTC
>DASVKT010000124.1:0-2682 GCA_036385235.1 Candidatus Limnocylindrales bacterium
GAAGATTGCGCGGACCGGTCTGTCACCGAGGATCGGCATCGGCAAATCCGTCTCGAATGAATCGAGCTGGCGCCCGAAGGCGTTCCTCGCCACGGTCACATCCAGCAGCGGGAAGACGGGCTCCTCGCCGCCGGCGATCTCCTTGGCGACGACGATCATGCCCGCGCACGTACCCAGGATGGGGGCGCCGGACCGCGCGAAAGCCATCACGGGCTCGCGGAGATTCCATCGGGCGACGAGCTTGCGCATGGTGGTGCTCTCGCCGCCCGGCAGGATCAAGCCGGACAAACCCTCGAGATCCTCGGGCAGTCGAACCGTGACCGGCTCGACTCCGATCGCCGCGAGAGTTCTGATGTGCTCGATTACGGCGCCATGCAGCGCCAATACGCCAATTCGCATCACGCGCTCCGGGATCGCGACGGTGCCAATCGACCGCGCGTCCCGCTACGCCGGGCTCACCAGCCGCGGACGGCCAGCCGCTCGGCATCCGGAACCGAGGCCGCCGCGATGCCGCGCATCGGAGTGCCCAGGCCCTTTGATACTTCAGCGATGATCTTGGGGTTGTCGAAGTGGAGAGTGGCCTGGACGATGGCCTCGGCCGTCTTGGCCGGGTTCTCGCTCTTGAAGATGCCGGACCCCACGAAGACGCCCTCCGCGCCGAGCTGCATTGCCAGGGCCGCGTCCGCGGGAATGGCGATGCCGCCGGCCACGAAGTTCACGACCGGGAGTCTGCCCTCCGCCGCGACCAGCTTGACCAGTTCGTAGGGAGCATCCATTTCCTTGGCGGCGACGAACAGCTCGTCCTCGCGCATCGACTGCAGGCGGCGGATGTCCGACATCAGCGTCCGGATGTGGCGAACGGCCTCGACGATGTCGCCGGTGCCGGCCTCACCCTTAGTCCGGATCATGGCCGCACCTTCGTTGATGCGCCGCAGGGCCTCACCAAGATTTCGGCAGCCGCACACGAACGGCACCTTGAACTGGTGCTTGTCGATGTGGTTGACCTCGTCCGCCGGGGTCAGCACTTCCGACTCATCGATGTAGTCCACACCGAGAGCCTCGAGAACCTGAGCTTCCACGAAGTGCCCGATCCGGGCCTTGGCCATGACCGGGATGCTCACCGCCGCCATGATCCCCTCGATCATTTCGGGGTCGCTCATGCGGGCCACGCCGCCGGTGGCGCGGATATCGGACGGGACGCGCTCCAGTGCCATCACCGCACAGGCGCCCGCGTCTTCGGCGATTCGGGCGTGCTCTGGGGTAACGACGTCCATGATGACGCCGCCTTTGAGCATCTGGGCGAGGCCTTTCTTAGTGGCCCAGGTGGAGGTCTCGGCGGTCATTTGTGCAGTCCAATCCTTAGCTTCGGCGGGAGTGCGGGCCGTCCTGTTGTTGCGGCGGCGACCCGCGCCACGCTCCGGAATTATAGCCGGGCAAGGCCGTGCCCCCGGCTGGGCGCCCGGGGAGGCACCGCGGCGCGCGACCGGGCGGAGCCGAGCGGGACCCGAGCGGGAACTGAGCGGGACCCGAGCGGGAACTGGGCCGAGGCGGCGCCGGGTGTTGGAAGCTCCACCGGACGACCACCTCTCCGCAACCGGATGGCGCGTTCCGGGCCGATTTGGGCCGACATCGGCCGCCGGTCGCATGCCATCCTGGGGCCTCGCACTACCAGGAGGGGCAACCCACATGGCGTTTCACGACGGACAGCTGTCCCTGATACCGGGCTTCTTCGCACTATTCCCGGCAATTCCGATCGGTGTCTGGATTCTCCGGCGAGGCGCCGATCGACGCTGGACGATCCTGGCATTGTTGGCCTTGATTCACATCGACCTGGTCATCGCCCTGACCATCTTCCCGATACCGATCGGCGGACAGGAGTTCTACCGCCAGACGCGCGGCATGAGTGAAGACAACGTGGTTCCCTTTGCGACGATCGCGTCGCAGCTGACCCACATGAGCCTTGGCAACTTCCGGCAGCTGTTCGGGAACGCCGTGGCTCTTGCGCCGCTCGGGATCTACGGGCCGGGGTTGTGGCCGGTCTTGCGCGACTGGCGCAAGTTCGTGCTGGTTGCCGTGGCGTTTGGCGTGGGTATCGAACTGACCCAATACGCCGGCTCTCTGCTTGAGGGCTTCACCTACCGAGTCACGGACATCGACGACGCGATGATGAACGCCACTGGAGCTGTGGTCGCGTTCATCATCTGGCGCTCGGCCCAACGAGCCAACTGGCTCGACCGGTGGACGTGGATCGCCGAGCTCAGGGAGCAACGTCCCGAGCCGGTTGCGCAGTAGCCGGCGGTGGGCCCGCTCGTTCCCAATATCGGAGGAGTCGAACCCCTCAATGGTCGGTTCAGTCAGTGGTGAATGAGCGGGACAACGAGGCCACCGGAGCGGCGTGCCTGACGCATAGCCGTAATCTCACAACGTATAGGCCAGTGCGGCAGCAAGGCGAGATGCCTGTTGATGGGACTGGCCGTGCTAACGGCCGCGATTCATTTGGGGGACCACCGAGAGCGGACAGCAGGGTGTGATCCGTGGCGCCGCCGGGTGTTCCGGACGTTCCCCCATACGCTCGTGCCCACTGAGGTTGTTGAAACAGATCCGCCGTGACCCGACGGGCTCTTGCTGGGCACGGACTCGGCTTTCGTCGGGCACAACAATAAGCGCATGCACCATCGTTAC
>DASVKT010000125.1:0-5016 GCA_036385235.1 Candidatus Limnocylindrales bacterium
CGCCACCACCCCGCCACTCCCCGCCACTCCCCGGCCGCCCCACTACTCCGCCCCGCGCCCGTTCTCCCTCCCCGATCCGCCCGGCGCCGGGTACCATCCACACAGGAGGTGCGGCATGGTCTGGTTCACAGGTACGTTGAGTGACAAGCCCGGATCCCTGGCGAAGATGGCGGCCGCTCTCGGCGACCGCGGGATCAACATCACGGCGATCGTCGGCATCGCGGAAGACACCGATGGCGCGCTGATGCTCGCCACGAGCGACGCAGAGGGCACGCGCAAGGCGTTCGCCGCCCTGAGCCTCGCATTCGAAGAACACGACCCCGGTGAAGGCTTCGAATTGGGAGACAACCCGCGCGTCGCCCAAGGTCTCGCGGACCACGGCATCGGCGTCGGCTGAGATGTCCCGCTCCGCCCACACAGCCGCAACCGTCGCCGTCAGGCTGGACTACGTCGACGCGCCCGGCACCATCCCTGCAGTCGTCGCCCAGGTTGCCAGTCTGGGCGGAACAGTCCGCACTCTGAGCACAGTCCGGCGCTGGCAGGACGACGCGGGCGACGCCCTGGTTGAAGTCGAGATGGAAGTCGAAGGCCTGGCCGAACAGCAACTGACCGGCATCATCGACCACGTTCCGTCGCTCCGCGGTTGCCGCCTCACCCAGTCCCTGGACAAGATCTTCGGCAAGCGGCTCATCGTCATCGGCGGCGGCGCCCAGATCGCCCAGGCCGTCCTCGGTGCCGTGAGCGAAGCGGATCGCCACAACCTCCGCGGCGAGAAGATAAGCGTGGACACGATCCCGCTCGTCGGCGAGGAGAACCTCGCCGCCGCAGTCCGAGCTGTGGCAGACCTGGATCGGGCCCGCGCCCTCCTCCTGGCCGGTTCCATCATGGGCGGCGATATCACCAAGGCCGTGCAGGAGCTGCAGGCCGTCGGCATCCCGGTCATCTCTCTCAACATGGTCGGCACCGTCGTGGACGTCGCGGATCTCGTGGTCACGGACCCAGTCCAGGCCGGCACCATGGCCGTCATGGGCATCGCCGACACCGCCAAATTCGACTTCGCGCGCCAGAAGGGCCGCCGCTACTAGCCGCCCCGACGGCCGGCTCCAGCCGGACGGCGCCCTTACCAGACGGAGACCGGATGCGTATCGCGACCTGGAACGTCAACTCGCTGAAGGCCCGCATGGAGCGAGTCGAAGGGTGGCTGACAGAGAAGCAGCCGGACGTCCTGATGATGCAGGAGACCAAGCTCGCCGACGAAACCGCGCCGGAAATGCCATTCGCGATGGCTGGCTATCACCTGGTCCACCACGGCGAGGGCCGCTGGAACGGCGTTGCGATCGCGAGCCGCCTGGGCATCTCGGACGTGGTCACGAACTTCGGCGATGGGCCGGTTCGCCGTTCGCCGGGCGCGGACGCGATCGCGGAAGCCCTGGAAGCCGAGGCCTCGGAAGCTTCCGCAGACGAGGCCCGAATGATCTCGGCCGTCTGCAACGGCGTCCGAGTCGTGAGCATCTACGCCCCAAACGGCCGCGAATTGGGCACGCCGTTCTACGTGGCCAAGTTGGCCTGGTTCGATCGACTCGCCCGCTGGCTGCGCGAGGAATGCGACCCGCGCCAGCCCATCGTCATCGGCGGCGACTTCAACGTCGCTCCCGAAGACATCGATGTCTACGACATGGCCTTCTTCAGCGGCGCCACGCACGTTTCCGAGCCGGAACGGGCCGCCCTCAAGACGCTACGCGACTGGGGCCTAATCGACGCCTACCGGCTCCACCACCCGGAGCCGGGCAAGTTCAGCTGGTGGGACTACCGCGCCGGCAACTTCCACAAGGGCTTCGGCATGCGGATAGACCATATGTACGTCACCAAGTCCGTGGCGGATCGCTGCACGGCAGCAGAGATAGACCGCGACGCCCGCAAGGGAACGCTGCCCTCAGACCACGCCCCGGTGTATATCGACCTCGCCTAGCGAGGCGGCGAGGTTCAGCCCCCGGAGATCGGCGACAGCTCCGGCGTTGGTGTTGCAGGCAGCGACGAAGTCAGTGCCCCCGCCGGCGGGATCCGAAGGACCATGCCCTTCCGCAGCTTGTTGGGGTCTGTGATCTGCGGATTGGCGAGCAACAGCTCCCACTTCTTGAGACCGAACATGTTGCAGATCTTGACGAAAGTGTCGTTGAGCTGAACCGTATAGGTTCCGTAGCTGACTTCCGGCCCGGGTGTGACCTGCGTAGCGGTGGCTGTGGGCCTCGCGCTGGGCGACACGTGGCTCGACCCGCTGGGACTCGGCTTGGTCGAACCGGTCGGAGTCACATGCGCCGCAGCCGACGCCGACGCCGAGGCCGAGGCCGAGGCAGAAGCCTGGGACACGCTGGTGTTGTGCCCGGCCAGAGTCGGGATGACGATCAGGATGATCAACACCATAAGCACCGCGAGCGCGGCCGCGATCAACGGCCACCACGGCCGATGCTGCTCCTGGCCCCGAAGAGTGGGGTAGGTGCGGTGCGTCGGGGGCTTCTCCCAGGCCGGGTAGCTCGGACCGCGCGGAACAGGCGGCTCCTCAAACGGCACGATGATCGACGGCCTTGGAGTCGCTTGCCCGCCCAGTGGACTCCTGACCATCGGCGAGTCCGAAAGCCTGCCACGACGGCGACGCTGACCGCCGGACTTCACCGGACGCCTCTGCCCGCCGGTAGGCGGACGCGGGATCTGTTCCTCGTTCTCTTCGTCAAAATTCATGGCATTTCCTCGCTGGTGCGCGGCCAGGATGCGCGCCCTCTCGAATTTCTGCAGGCACATCCTACGGCCGATAGCGATTTGGCATCGCGCCGGGCGCGCAGCGGGAGTTACGGAATGGCAGTATTCGCACATGGAAATCCACTTCCTGGGCGCTGCCAACACCGTCACCGGTTCCCAATTCCTACTCATCACGGAGAAGGCCAAGGTACTCATCGACTGCGGCATGTTCCAGGGCGGACCGCACGAGGTTGTTCGCAACCGCGTCCCCCTGTCCTACGATCCGGCGACGCTGGATGCGATCGTCCTGACGCACGCGCACCTGGACCATTGCGGCCTCATTCCCCACATCGTGGCCGAGGGATTCAACGGCCCCATCTATGCCACGCGTGGCACGATCGAGCTGGCGGCGCTGGTTCTGTTGGACTCGGGCAAGCTCCAGGAGGAGTACGCCAAGCGCCACAAGCATTGGGCCGCCAAGAACCCGGATAAGGCGCTCAGCGAGGAACGGCGCTCGGAAACTGAAATCGAGGCCCAGGAGCGGCTTGCGGAGCAGCAGGAAGAGGGCCGGCCGATCGACGCCATCACAGGCAAAGAGATCGGCCCGCACATCGGCGACGTGATGGCGGACGGCCACGTCATCGCTTCCGGAGTGGACGAGCTGGCCCTGCGCGACGAACAGGGCATGGGAACTCGAATGGGCTACCCGCCCTACGGCCAGGAGAATCACGGCCCCGCGATGGCCGGCCAACCGCCCCGCCCCATGCTCATCATGGAGGACCCGGTCTACGACCAGGCCCAGGCCCAGACCGCCCTGAGCCATTTCCGCGGCACGGACTACGAACGGGCCGTGGAAGTGGCACCCGGCATCACCGTCACCTTCCACGACGCGGGGCACATCCTCGGCTCTTCCATCGTGGAGATGCACGTGGCGGCCCAGAGCGACACGCCGGCCCGGACGCTCGTCTTCTCCGGCGACCTCGGCCGCGTCGGCGCGCCCATCCTGCGCGACCCAACCATCATCTCCAACGCGGACTACGTGCTCATCGAGTCCACGTACGGCGGCCGCAATCACGAGCCGGAAGAAGAGTCGCTCAAGGCCCTCGAGCAGGCCATCAAGGACATCGACGCGCAGAAGGGCGTTCTGCTGATCCCGTCGTTCGCGATCGGGCGCACGCAGGAAGTCGTCTGGGCGCTCAAGCATCTGCTCGATGCCGGCCGCATCCCCACGATGAAGCTCTTCCTCGACTCGCCGATGGCGTCCAAGGCCTCCACCATCTACCGCGAGCACACGGACTACTACGACGCCGATGCGCTGGCGCAAGTCAACAGCGGCCGAGGCCCGATTGAATACCCCAACGCCAAGGAGACCGTGATCGCCGGCCAGTCGGAGGCGATCGCCAAGGCGAAGCGGCCCTATATCGTTGTCGCCTCAAACGGCATGCTCACCGGCGGCCGAGTTCTGAACCACCTGCGAAACCTAATCGGCGACACGAAAGCGATGATTCTCTTCGTCGGCTACCAGGGCGAGGCAACGCTCGGCGCGCACCTTCAGGCGGGCCTGAAGACGGCTCGAATCGAGGGTCAGGAATACACCGTCCACTGTGCCGTCCGCTCGATCACCGGCTTCTCCGCCCACGCGGACGAGACGGGCTTGCTCTCCTGGCTGAGCAACTTCAGCGCCGGCCGCAAGGCGGGCGACCCCGGCGTGCCGCGGCGTGTTTTCGTGGTTCACGGCGATCCGGACGCCCAGGCCATCCTCCAGCCCAAGATCGAAGCCCTCGGCCTACCGACGATGGCCCCGCACTGGCACCAGAACGTCATCCTGGACTGACGAGCGGAAACACCGGCGGGCCCAATCTATCGGCCGGAAACTGAACAGTCGGCGCCTCTGGCTCGTCACTACAAATGACAACCTCGACGCAGTACGTTTCTATCAGCGTCGCGACCTGCGTCTTGCGCGGCTCTGGGTGAACGCCACAACGGATGCAAGCGAGAAACTCAAGCCCGAGATACCGATGATCGGGGACCACAGCATTCCACTCCGCGACGAGTTGGAACTCGAATTGGCCCTCAGGACCGCCGGCGATTCGGCCGATGACCCAACCGAACACCGAGGAGACGCGTGAAGCGCTCGCGAGAACGCGACAACGATCCAGATCACGACAAGCGCGACGAAAGGCCGCAGGGGCCGCTCTGGGTGGAATCGATTGCCCCGCCTCGCAGTGGTCGTCAGCGCTATGGATTGCCCGTCTTGATCGGCGTCTTCGTGGCTCTGACCAT
>DASVKT010000126.1:0-5040 GCA_036385235.1 Candidatus Limnocylindrales bacterium
AAAGCTGAACCGTGGGCCGGCAAGACCGGCCCGACGCGGCCCAACGCGCAACCGCCCTCAGTCGGCCTTCGGCAGTATTTCCGGCGAGCGCAGACGCACGAGCAACGCCGCCATCTCGGCCGCGCAGACGAGCACAAACGAGCTCAGGCAGAACCAGAGCGTCAGCACGATGACCCCGGCGAGAGCGCTGTACGAGAACGAGTTGGCCGCGATGGCGCAAGAACCCGCAACGCCGGACTCATGCGTTGCCGCCGCTCGGCTCGATCGTGTTGATATCTATCCAGCCCTGACGAGTTGCATATGTGCTCAGTTCCGTTCTTGAATCTGTGGCGTATCGGTCGAACAGGCGGCGCAGGTGACTCTCGACCGAGCGCTCGTCGATACTCAAGGCCGCACCGATCTCCGCGTTGGAACTGCCTCTCGCCACGAGGGCGATGACCTCGAGTTCGCGTCCGGAAGGCATCCTGGGAGCGGTGCGGGCGTTCCGCAGATGGCGCGCGGCATAGGCGGTGCCACCTCCGGCCACGACCCTCACGGCCGCAGCGATCTCACTCAGGAGGGCCGACTTGAGCACGTATCCGGCCGCTCCGCCATCGAGGGCGGCTCGGATGTACGACGGATAGTCGTATGAACTGAAAAAGATGATCGGAGCCGCCGGCCGATTCAGCCGGGCCAGCAAGTCCAAGCCGCGCTCGGCGCCGAGCTGCATGTCGCACAGAATGACGTCGGGGTTGGCGCTCTGCGCGAGCGATTGTGCCTGCGCAATCGTCGCCGCGGATCCGACGATGACGATGTCCGATTCTTCGGCCAGCCCCGCAAGGAGCCCCGCGGCAACGATCGGATGGTCGTCCACGACCATGACCCGGATCATGCCCGCCACCTCAAGACCACAGCCGTGCCGCGCGGCGACCCCGGACCGATATCAAGCGAAGCGTCGATGGCGCCGGCCTCAATGCGCATGTCCTTGAGCCCCAAGTGGCCCGCGCGGATTGCCCGGCCGGGTGCTTCGGCATCAATGCCGAGGCCGTCGTCCGACACCGTCAACTCGAGCGAGCGGGCATCCCCGGCGATGTTCACGCGAGCCACCGACGCCGCGGCGTGCCGAATGACATTGTCCAGAGCCAGCTGGAGAACTCGATACGCGGCGGACTCCACTGCCGGCGGCCGGCGAGCCCCGTTGTCGCCGCCGAGGTTGATCTCGATGGTGAGGCTGGACCGATCCTGCAGGGACTCGGCCAGCCATTCGGCAGCCGCCACCAGCCCATGGTCGCCGAGGATCGGGAGCCGCCGTTGACTGACCAGGTCGCGCACGCTCGCCGCCAGATCCCGGAGTCGTTCGGCCTCTACGCTGTCTCCCTTCTGGTCGAGAGCGGCCGCCGCAGTGGCAATGGCCGGGAGAACTTCGGCGTGCAAGTCGCTCGCAAGGCGATCTCTTTCCGCCTGCGCCCCATGCCGTCTCACTCGATCCGAGTAAGGCAGCATGTCGAAGGCAACGGCCCGCGCGACGGCGAGACGGCTGAGCGACTCTGAGCCGGAGGTCACGGTAGCCACGCGCCACCACAGCACGATAAGCCACGCAACCACCAAGTAGTAGGACGCGCCGAAGACAACGCCCTCCAAAGGCGCCAAAAGCCAGGTCGTGGCCGCGATGCCGGCGGCGGATACGGCCACAACCGCGATGACTGCGACCGTCGTGCGAACGGACGGACGTTCGGGTCGAGCCGGCCACATGTCCAACTGGACGCCGAACTGCCAGGCCATGGCGCCTGCCAGGCCAATCGGCAGCGCCGCCATCGCCTGACCAAACACGCCCAGGTGCGACATCCAGATCCATGACGCGATCGCGGCGCTCCCGACCGCGACCGTCAGCGCCGTTCTGCGTTGCTTGGCAACCAGCAACAACCCGGCCAGGGCGAACACCGCGAAGGGCACGGCCACCTTGGTCTGGGCCTCAGGGGTCAGGTCATGGTCGGCAATCAGCCGAGTTTCCAGGCCGTCGCTGTAGCTGGTGATGCCGTCCACCGTTGCGACCTCGAGCCAGCCCGGCCGCACACCCATGCCCCAGGCCGCCGACGCGGGATCGACGGAAAAGACCTTCGTGGTGGCTGCATCGACAACCACGCCGCCGGCCGGAGGCGATGGATCGGCCGGCAAAGCGAGAGCTATCGCAGCCGAGGCCATGAAGAGGGCACAGCACAACGGAAGCGCTGCCGCCCGGACCCGCCGCCCTACGGCTCCACGCGGTCGGCGACGTGATTGCGTGGAAACACGTAATGAGCTTGGCGAGTCGTCCTGCTTATTGCGAGGCAGCGCTTCTTCCATGCTCTCCATTGTCTTCCGGCGATACGAAGGGGGATTTGCGTGGACCGGGCTGGACTGACGAGTCTGAGGTCCCGCCCTTCGTGGGGGTGGCGGGACCTCAGACCCCAATTCTGGGGCCATTGAGGTGCGCAATGCATCGAGTTCCGATTCGAACTGCTTCTGTCCTCACCTTGACTCTTGTCCTTGTCTACTTCACTCAGTCTGCCGCCGCAGCAGGCAATTCGCTGAGCGTCGTCGACCCCGACGGTAAGGCAGTGACGGCCACCTACCAGGGTCGATCAATCAATCCGACCTTAGCATCCCGCTACTTCTGCCACACGCGCGACTACCCGGTCGTGCGTTGCTTCGACAGCCAGGCCGAGGTAGATGCCGATCTGGGCATAGTCGAGCCAACCGAGCCGGGACTCAAGGGCGCCGACACGGCCGCCGGCCCTTCAGCCGGCGACGTCACCCCGGATTGGTCCGGCCTGGCCTACACCATCGCCTACTGGGACGCCAACTACGGCGGATCCGCGCTGACCATCTACAACGCCATCCCGGCCCTCAGCGTGCTGGGATGGAACGACGCGATCAGCTCGATCAAGTCCATCAACTGCGGCATCCCGCGCTACTACCTGGATCCGAACTACGCGAGCTCGTACTGGCAGAACGGCTGCAACACCTGGTCGGCCAACCTGTATTCGGTCAACGACACCTTCAGTTCCGTGGTCAACGAGGCGCCATAGCGCTAACCAAGCGGGCCGGAAGACCAGGCACGGCTTCCGGCCCGCGAAAACCGCCCCGGGACGCTCGCGCGTTCGCGGGGTTTCACCGCAAGCGGATAGTGCAAATGCCACCCAGCAAGGATCACGAGAACCTTCAGCTCGGGGACACAATCCTGGTCGAGACAGCTGTGGACGAGGTCCCCCTCGTATTGCGCGGGCGCCTGTCGAACCTTCTGCCGAAGGTGGTCTGGGTCAATGTGTCGGGCGACAGCTTGCCGATCCTCGTCAAGGAGATGAAGGAAGGCCACCCCGTCCGCCTTTCGGCGGCTCGCGCAGGCGGTGCACTTGTCGGCGACACCACCTACAGGAGCTGCCTCGGTTTGTCGCACCGCCTTGTTGCCTTCGACCAGCCTACCGAACTCACCCTGGTGGACCGGAGGGCGCAGATGCGCGTTGCGATGAGGAAGTCGATCGGAGTAAGGCTCGCCCGAACCTCGGCTGCCGGCGGCGGCGGGCACTTCTCCATCGGCACGACGATCGACGTCGGCGCGACAGGTATCAGATTCGAGACTGCCGCCCAAATGGCCGTCGGGGATCACATATTCGTCGCGCTCGTCCTCGAGGGGAACCGGCAGTTCTACGCCATGGCCCAGATCGTCAGGATGGACGACACTCGGTCGCCGCTCGACGTCGATCCGCAGCTGCCCGGCAGCCGATCGCAGGAGGGCAAGCGCCACATCCGGGCCGCCGCGATGTGGGATGCCATGGCCCCCACCGATCGAGCCCGCCTCGAAAGTTTCCTGCTCAAGGCAACCGCTCCGTCGCCCTCCTGACGCGAACCGTGGCATCCGCCCGGCAAGTGGGACCTGTGTTCGAGTAGGCAGAACGGCCATGTATCTGTAGCTGGGTCACGCAGAATCCAGGCGTACGGAATGGGTCGCAGATAGGTCCTCTCGAAGTGCAGGTGCCCGAGGCGTATCGACCTGCCCGTTCGGATCGGGGCGAAATCGGGGGGACGGTCACCCTCCAATTTGCTGCACACGCCGCATGCTCGACCGAGCCAATTCGACCGATACCTAGCGTAGGAGCGGTTGCACGCTCCGGCAAATACCCCGGCCCGCCCGGCAACTCAAGTAGTTGCCCCAGCCGAGCCAACGGGCATAAGACAGGATGTCGGCCAGACAGGATGTCGGCCAGAGGTGATCGCATGGACGCGAAACCGCTCCGCTGCTCAGTATGCAAGCACGTGATGTCCCTTCACAGCGGGCAGGGACAACGCAGAGCCGCACTCATCGAAGACGGATTGACCCTGTGCGACGTGTGCGCACCGTCGGGCAATCAGCAGCCGGTCAGGTTCGCGCCCGCGAGCTAGAACTCCTGCGGGCACCACGGCTTGAGTGACGTCGCGAAGAGGCTATCGGCCGTCGACAGGCCTCCGGGGCGCAACTGCGCGACTCTTCCGGAGTCGGCCAGAGCCGCCGCCGAGGTGCCACCCAGGAACATCGCTGCAAGATCGTTCGCGTCGAGCGATAGGTCCGCATCGCCTTCCACCCGGGAGACTGTGGCCCGCCCACCATCCGCGTGGATCAACCAGCGACCCGCGTTCCAAGGGCAGTACTCGTCGCGGAGATCCAGGGTGAGCCGGCCGGCGCCATTTCCGTCCAGGCCGTAGGTCCGGCCCTCGAGAGCGGCCTTGACGTCGACGATTCGGAGCCAGAGTCCATCACCCACGGTCGTCCCGAGACGGCGCGGTTCCGACACGAGCGTGAACAGGGGATGGTCCGCCGGCATCCGCCACGTCTTGAGCGTCCGGATGAGATCCACCCCCAACAGATACCGCCAGATCTCGCGCGTGCCACGTGGCGTGCAGCCAATCGCCTCCTCAACGGTCAGGGTTCCGCCGGGGCCACGGACATTCCATTCGGACTTGGTCTTGTAGACGGCATACGCCTCCGGGCCGGCCTCCGACTCGTACACCACGAGCCGCCTGGCCTCACCGCCCTTGGCGTCCTTC
>DASVKT010000127.1:0-8796 GCA_036385235.1 Candidatus Limnocylindrales bacterium
CGAACGAGCTTCATCGGACGAGCTTCATCGAACGGGCCTGATGGAGGCCGAGCCGGGGTAGTTCGGATCGTCGTCTTCAGGGTGCATGGAACCCCCTTCTCGCATTTTGGCTGAGGCTTCGTCGATGGTGATGTCTGTGACCTCGACGCCGCGCAGATCGTCGTCCGTGGCGGTTGTGTAGTCCCCGGGGCCGTGCGGCCCGGCCTGCAGAAACTCCTCGATGCGGTCCGGCACGGCGCGGTCGGCGTGGCGGCGAATGCGGGTGCGGTCGGTTCGGGGGCCGATGGCGTCGTTCATAGCGCGAGGATACCGGAGCATCTTGGTTCCGTCGTGATAGCGTGGCGGCATGCCCCCCTCGCGCCTCTACGTCACCGACGCGATCGTCCTGTCCCGCTTCGACTACGGCGAGGCGGACCGGATCATGACGCTCTTCACGCCGGAGCACGGCAAGTTCAAGGCGATCGCCAAGGGTGTCCGCCGGACCACCAGCCGGCTCGGTGGCGCGCTCGAGCCGCTGGCGGAGTTGCGCGTCGCGCTGGCCAGAGGCCGGACATTCGATGTCGTGACACAGGTGGAAGTGACTCATGCCTGGCTTCGCCTGCGCGACTCGCTCGAGTCGACGGCAACGGCCTGGTACCTGGCCGAACTGGCCGACAAGGCGATAGAGGAGCGGCACCAGACCGAAGGGCTCTACGCGCTTCTGCGTCGCTCCTACGAGCTTCTGGACGCCGGTATGAATGCCGGCAGGGTGGCGCGCTGGTACGAGATGCGCCTGGCGGACGAATTGGGCGTGCGGCCGGAAGTGGACCGCTGTGTTGAGTGCGACCGGGTCCTGGAAGTGGACGAGAAGTTCCGTTGGGTTCCACCGCTCGGCGGCGTGCTCTGCTCGCGCTGCCCCGGGCCGCCGGACGACAGAACGTCCCTCTCGGTTGAGGCGCTGAAGATGCTCAAGGCCTACCAGCGGATGGACGTGGAGGCGCTGGCGGCGCTGCGGCTGCCGTCGGACGTGGAGCGCGAGGTTGAGGGCGCGATGCGCGATTTCCTGCACTTCTCGTTGGAGCGGGACGCCAGATCGCTGGACTTTCTCGATGAGGTGCGCCGCGGAAAGCGCGGGTCTCGAGTGCCGCCGGTCCAGTCGCCCCCCGGCGCCTAAGTGATCGCGAAGGTCGACAGGAACGTGTTGAAGAGCTTGACGTCATCCAGCTCCGAGCCGGGCCTGGTCCACAGCTCCACTCGATAGCGGCCGGTTGCCGTCACCAGAATTCCGATGATCCCGTGGCGGGCGTGACCCAGCGATGAGACTCCGTCCACGGTCATGATCCTGGCCGGCTCGGTTGTCGTCTTGTGTTTCGGGCGCGCCAAAGAAGACTCCGGCCGTGCGAGAATTGCGCCCCAGGCATTCGGTCGCGCGAAGGCTCGATCGTTCGGCCGCCCGCTCAACCCGTTCGCCCCATATCGCATCGCATCAGGCAATTCCAGCGCCTGTGCTCGAGGAGACCGCATTGACCGCCGACAAGCCAGAGATCCAGGCCGACGACCCAGGGCCATCCGTCGCCAACCTGGAGACGATCGTCTCGCTCAGCAAGCGGCGCGGCTTCATCTTCCCCAGTTCCGAGATCTACGGCGGCATCAACGCCGTCTGGGACTACGGGCAGCTCGGCGTGGAGTTGAAGAACAACGTCAAGCGGGCCTGGTGGCGCGCAATGGTCCAGGAGCGGACGGACATAGTCGGGCTGGACGCCAGCATCATCATGGCGCCACAGGTGTGGGTCACTTCCGGCCATGTGGCCAACTTCACGGACCCGCTCGTCGAGTGCACTACTTGCCGCCGCCGCTACCGGCTGGATGAGCTGCCGGGCTGCGAGAACCTGACCAGCACCGAGTTGATGGACCCGGCCACGATCGAGCGGCTTGGCCTCAAGTGCCCTGCGGACAAGGGTCCGCTCAGCGCGCCGCGCCGCTTCAACCTGATGTTCAAGACCTACATGGGCCCGGTCGAAGAGGAGGCCGCGCAGGTCTACCTCCGCCCGGAGACGGCCCAGGGCATCTACGTCAACTTTAAGAACGTGCGAGAGACCGCCCGAAAGAAGCTGCCGTTCGGCATCGCCCAGATCGGCAAGGCCTTCCGAAACGAGATCAGCCCCGGCAACTTCGTTTTCCGGATGCGCGAGTTAGAGCAGATGGAGATGCAGTACTTCGTCAAGCCGGAGACTGCCGCGGCCGCGTTCGAGGAATGGAAGCCGCGGCGCATGGCCTGGTACGTCCGCTACGGCGTAAACCCGGCTCGCCTGCGCTTCCGCCAGCATCGCCCCGACGAACTGGCCCACTACGCCAAGGAAGCCTGGGACGTGGAGTACCGCTTCCCGTTCGGCTGGAAGGAACTCGAAGGCATCCACAACCGCGGCGACTGGGACCTCGGCCGGCACCAGGAGGCCAGCGGGGAGAACCTCGAGTACTTCGATCCGGCGACGGAAGAGAAGTACGTGCCGTGGATCGTCGAGACTTCGGCCGGCGGCGACCGCGCGGCCTTTACTTTCCTGATCGACGCCTATCGCGAGGAAGAAGTCCGCGGCGAGAAGCGCGTCGTCCTGGGCTTCAACCCGGAGCTGGCGCCGTACAAGGTGGCGGTCTTGCCGCTGCTCAAGAAGCGCGACGAGATCATCGAGAAGTGCCACGCCCTCCGCGAGGATCTGGCCCAGGACATGATGGCCGTCTATGACGACACGGCCGCCATCGGCAAGCTCTACCGGCGTCAGGACGAGATCGGGACGCCGTGGTGCGTCACGATCGACGTCGACTCGCTGGAAGACGGCCAGGCCACCATTCGCGACCGCGACACCATGGAGCAGATCCGAGTGGACCTGTCGCAGGTGAAGCCTTACATCCAGGAGCGGCTGGCGAAGGCGAGAAGCTAAGACTCCCGGCCAGGAGAGGCGCTATGCATCCGATTGTCGGCAGCTTGCTGGGAAGGCGTTCGTCGCCGGCTGCGCCATCTGAGGCGGACCCGACCTGGCCACTCCGCACAAGACTCGGGCGGGTGCCCTTCTCGCCAAAGAGTGTCCGGTTGCTCTGGTTCGGGATCGCCGTATTCGGGTTCCTGCCGATCGTCAGCGCCCTGAACAACCAGTGGAACGATTTGTCACCGTTCTGGGCCGCGGGAGGAACGGCCGGTACCTCGGCCTTGATGAACGCTACTCTCCACACCGCCTGGCAGGTGGCGCACGGCGTACCGCCGGACTACTGGCGCTACCCGCCTGCGTTCGCCTTCGCCTATTGGCCGGCGTCGCTGTTCCAGGTTGGGCCGACTTTCGTGGCCAACAGTGCCGTCATGCTGGCTCTGCTGGGTGTGTCGGGCGTGTTGATGGCGCGCATCTTTGAACTGCCCCGGGGCTTTGCGCTACGTTTGGCGTTTGCGTGGACGCCCGCTCTGGCGGCAGTGGACATGGGGCAGAACATGCCGTTGGCTATCGTTCTGGCTCTCTGGGCGGTCGACGGGCTCAGGCGAGAGAGTCAGATCGAGGTTGGGCTGGCTTGCGGCCTCATGATGTACAAGCCGGAGTTGGGCATGTTCCTGCTGGGCCTCCTGGTACTGCGCGCCCGCTGGCGGGCGGTGGCCGTGGCTGCGGCGATGATTGCCGCCTGGTACTTTCTCAGCGTGCTGGCCTCGGCTGGGGACTGGGGCTGGCCGATGACCTGGTGGAACGGCATCCAGCCATGGCTCGCCCACGACTTCGCGTTCAACGCGGACAAGACGGTCAGCGTCCCGGGTCTCCTGGGGAGACTGGGCGTTCTGCCATCCTGGCTCTGCTACCTGGCCGGTGTCGGAATCGTGCTGATTGCCTTGCGCGGTCTGTGGAGGGCGTCTCTCGTCGAGGCGGGATGCGCAGCCTGTCTGCTGGCTCTCGTGGCGGGTCCGCGAGTCTGGAGCTATGAGCTGGGCCTGATGCTGCCGATACTCGCTTGGACCGCCGCCGGCGGAATGGCGGAGCCTTGGCGCACTAGGCTCGTCCTTCTGGCGATCCCGGTCGGGCTCCTCTGGGTCGTCTCGCCGCTAACCGTCATCAGCGGCGTGGCCGTGGCGGCCAACGTAGCCTTGGTTATGTGGCTGTGGCGCTGGCGGCCGTTTGGCCCGGATCCAATTGCGCAACGCGCGGCGCCCGGCCCCGCCGCATCGTCCTGATCTTGGAGGGCAGCGTGACCGCGGCAGAAATGACCACGTCCGGCTCCACGGATTCGGGCCCGTCGGCTCCGGCGGCCGGGGAGCGCGGTTGGCCGTTTCGGACCAAGCTCGGGTTCTTGCCGCTGCCGCCGAAGCGCGTCCGGCTCTGGGCAATCGCCGTTGCGATCATCGGCCTGGTGCCGATAGATACCGCGTTCGTGAACGGCGGCGGCGACTTTCCGGCGTTCTGGGCGGCCGGAGCCACGGCCGGGACGGCCGATCTCGTAGACGGGGCAAAGCACTCGGCGTGGCAGGTCGCACACGGCGTGGCGGTGGATTACTGGCGCTACCCGCCGGCAGTTGCCTACGCATTCACCCCGGTTTCGCACTTGCCGATCTGGCTGGGCTTCGTCATCCAGGCCGTGCTGATGCTGGCTCTGGTCGGCGTGGCGGGTCTGCTGCTGGCGCGCATCTTCGAGTTGCCGGCGTCACTGACGATGCTTCTTGCAGTCGCCTGGACCCCGATGACGGCGTCGGCCGACATCGGCCAGAACGCAACGGTCGTGGTCGTTCTGGCCTTGTGGGTGATCGATGCGCTGCGGCGCGATAGCTCGCTCGAAGTCGGTCTAGCTGCGGGGCTCATGCTATATAAACCCACGCTTGCACTGCCGATTATCGGGCTGCTTCTGCTTCGCACCCGTTGGCGGTCTCTCGCGGTCGCCGCCGGAGTCGGAGTGCTCTGGTACCTGGTGAGCGTCGCCGCCGCTGCCGGTGACTGGGCCTGGCCGTTCCCCTGGTGGACGGGTATGCAGCCGTGGCTCGCCAACGACTTGGTGGGCAATGCCGAAAAGGCGGTGAGCCTGCCCGGCCTGGTTGGGCGCTTGCCGGGAGTGCCGCTCTTCGTGCCGGTTGCGTGCGGCGCGGTCATCGTCGTGCTGGCCCTCCAGGGGCTTAGGCGCGCTCCGATCGTGGAGGCAGGAAGCGCTGCTTGCCTTCTGGCAATGGCTGCCGGGCCGCGGGTGTGGGGCTACGAGGCAGGCCTGATGCTCCCGATCATCGCCTGGGCGATTGCTGGCGGACTCACCGAGCCGTGGCGGACACGGCTGGTCTTCGCGGCGATCCCCTTGAGCCTGATGTGGCTGGTCTCGGCCTACACGGTGGTGAGCGGTGTGGCTGTAGTGGTCGCGGCGGCCACGATCATGTGGTTGTGGCGGTGGCGCCCGTTTGGACCGGAGCCGAGAGTCGTGGCTGACGGCGGGGCCGGATCCGAACCCCGGGCTGCCGCCGCCGCCGTTGCCGCGATATGACCGCCGTTCTTCGGCCGCTGCCCTTGAGAATCGCCGGTCGCCGGTTCTGGTTGTGGTCCGTGGGTTTGGCTGTGGCGAGCGCAATTCTGATCGTCGGCGCGCCGTTCAACCGCTTCGTGGACTTCCCACAGTTCTGGTTCGCCGGCAAACTCGTCGGTTCGCCGGATCTGCTGGATCCAGCTCGACAGACTGTTTGGGAGTTGGCCCATGGCTTCACGCCTTGGCAATTCCTATATCCCCCGGGTACGGCTTGGCTGTACAGCCCGCTGGGCTTCATGCCAATGGCGGCCGCCTTCTTGGTTCATGCCGTGGTCATCGCGCTTGCCGGAGCCGCGGCGGGCTTTGTCGGCGCCCGAACATATGGTTTGGACAGCGCCATCGGGATCATCGCCGCCCTGGCCTGGACCCCGGTTCTTGCCGCCGCCGCCTGCGGCCAGAACGCGCCTCTGGCCCTGATGCTCGCCATCGTCGCCATCGACTGCCTGCGCCGCGACCGCCGCGTCTTGGCTGGTCTGGCGGTCGGCGCCATGTTCTACAAGCCGACTCTGGCCCTACCGATGTTCGCCCTGCTCGTTCTGCGACGGCAGTGGATGTCGCTCTTCGTCGCCATGGTGGTGGCGGTCGGCTGGTATCTGCTCGGCGTCGCCGGCAGCGCGGGGGACTGGATGTGGCCGACGGATTGGCTCTCGCTAACGTCGGGCTATTTCGCCCAGGACATCTACCAGAACGTCAACAAGACCGTAGCTCTGCCCGGGCTGATGATGGGCCACGGCATACCGTCGCCGATCGCCTACGCCGCCGCCGTCGCCGTTGCGGTTGCCGCCCTGCCGCGCCTTCTCCGCGCACCGATCGCCGAAGCGGGCGCCGGAGCTTGCCTCATCGGCATCGTCGTGAGCCCGCACTCGCTGCAGTACGAAGCGGCAATGGTGCTGCCGATCCTTCTCTGGGCTGCAGGCGGTAACGGATCCGGACTCGCCGAGCCCTGGCGGACGCGACTTCTGGTTGGGGTCTTCGTGTTGGCCCAGATGTACGTCATTACGCCGTTCCTGGGCGTCAGCGTGTTTGCCGCGGTCACCTTCGGGGCAACGGCGATCTGGATCACCGGATGGAAGAGGCAGGACGCTGGGCCGGACGAAGCGAGGACTGCGGCGCCGCCGGCCGAGGCGTCCACTTCCTAGCTCTAGCGCCCCGTTTGCGCCCGGCCCGTTGTTTGCGCCCGGCCCGTTGTTTGCGCCCGCCCGTTGTTTGCGCCCGGCCCGTTCTTTCGGCCCACCCGTTCTTCTAGGCCCGGCCACCATTACATCTCTTGACGCCGACCGCCATTGCGGTACGATCTCTACATCACATGGTGAGGTAGAAGATGGATCGCTCGCAGCTACTCAAAGGGACAACGGCGCTGCTGATACTCGGCGTCCTCAAGGACGGCGAGCTATACGGATATGAGATTGGGCAACGCATCCGTGAGCGAAGTGCGGCGTTCATCGACCCCGGCGAGGGTTGGCTTTACCCGGCCCTCCATCGACTCGAGAAGCAGGGTGCGCTTCAAGGCTCGTGGCGCGACGGCGGTCTTGGGCCGCGCCGCCGCTACTACCGCATCACCGAGAGCGGTCTCCAGCTGTTCAACACGCAATCGGCCGAGTGGGGGCAGTTTGCGGAGAGTGTCCGCTTGGTGACAGCCGATGCGACCAATGGCTGAGCCCGATTCCGGTAGTGAACGGTTCCTTGAAGATATCGATCGTCAGCTCCCGTTCGAAGTCGGGGAGCGGGAGGACATTCTCGAAGAACTCAGGGCGCACTTGGCCGATTCGGCTGCCGCGCTGGCTGCCGGTGGAGTGGACCGGGCCGAAGCCGAGCGGAAAGCCGTGGAACGTCTCGGGTCCGCCAAGAGTCTCGCCAAGGAACTGACGCGCGCGCGTCGAGATCGGTCCCGACTGCTTGCCGCCGCCGGCGCGGGCGCCTGGGGAGTGCTGAGAGGCGGTCTCTGGGGCGGGATCGTAGGCTGGGCCGTTATGTCGGTCGCGCTCTTGCTGGTCACGACTGTGGCTGCGGTGGCTGCCCGCCAGATCGGTTCATCGTGGGGTGGCCTTGATTCCGGCACCGGTGCCGTGCCCAATACGCTGGCTCTAGGCATCGCCGTTTTCGTAGCGGCACGGCTGCTGACGCCGACTTTCGCCTCGCGCGCGGGCTTCACGGCGCGGCTCGTCCGCTGGGTCACGATGCCTCTCGGCGCGGCACTCTGGCTCGTTTACGCCGTGGCAGTCTGGACCGGGCCGCTCAACTGGCCAGGCGTCGCGGCGCTCCTGGCGCTTCCTTTGTGGTGGGTGGCCGGAGCCTGGCAGACCCGGCCGTTCCGGCTCGGGTTCCCGCGGCGGATCGTGGTTGTGCTGGCGGCGGCGATTGTGGTTACGTTTGTCGTCGGTACGGTGGCCGGCCCCATCACCTCTGGATCGAGCATGGGGGCGGTCGGGAATCCCGCTGGGTGGGATCGGATCGGCGCGCCGATGCCGGATTGGGCCCTGAAGGTAGACAGCGGCGGGACCGACTGGGGCGGCTCCTTCGTGGAGCGGAGCATCATTGTCCCGGACCGGGGCCTGCTTTCAGGCTGGACCGATCTGCGCATCGAGGCCTGGCGAGCCGGGCCAACGCCGTCTTCTGTGACTTCGGCGTCCGGGTCTAACGACGCATCGATCCAAGCAGACTCAGGACCGCTGTCGTCGGTGGACCCCGCCGAGACCGAACCCTTCCTGACTGCCCCGCTGCAGTGGAGCGCCCCCGGCGTGTCGCCGGACGGCAGTTCCAGCTGGTACGGCAGCGAACCCTGGCCGGCCAACGCGGTCACCTTGAGTGGCGATCTCCGTCTGGACCGCACGCCCGGAGTCAACTGGGCCTGGCTGGCACTCACCGGAGTCGACCCGAGCGGGCAGCGCCACCTGCTCACTTTCCCGACCGGCAGGCGGATCTTCTTCAACGGGAGCGTGCTGGACTGGTTCGAGGCGGTCCTGGCCGGGCGATAGGCGCGCGCCCGCAGTCAGCCTTACTCCTGGCCGCAGCCGCTACTCCTGACCGCAGCCGATGCGCCGGCCGGCACCCTCGCGGACCAATCTTGTTTCTAATGGTAAGTAGATGGATAATCTACAAGTCCATCGGTCAAGATTCAGAGGGAAGACACATGTCGCGAAGAACTGCGTGCCTCATTGCCGCCATCGCAGCGATGAGCCTGGTTGTCGGGTGCTCGAGCGGATCCGGCACGCCGGGGGCCGGAAGCCAAACACAGCAGGTGGGCACAACGCAGCAGCCGGCCGGCGCAACTCAGAATCCGGCCGGAGCAAC
>DASVKT010000128.1:0-4321 GCA_036385235.1 Candidatus Limnocylindrales bacterium
TCGATACTCAGGCTTTGAGGTTCTACAGGAAATCCGCCTCGCACATGACCTCGATGGCTTGGCCTGCTGCGCGCAGTTCTTCGGCTCGACGGGCCTTTCCGGGAAGACATTCCGCCGGCCGAGGCAGCCCACGCAGATCGCGCCGGTGTGCGCCGGGACAACGCTTCCAGGGGCATTCCCTACGGAACGCGGCCCGCCACCCGAGTCCTCCGATATGGACGGAATCAGCCCGACCGGTTCGCTCGTGTCGCGGATGCGAGAGCTGGAGAACGGCACGCCCAGCCCGTCGATCGCGGACGTTGCCGGCCCGGACACCCCCGCCGCGTCCGACTTCACCGCCAGGTACGAGATGGCGGCCCTCGTGACCGCCTTCCGCGCCAACGCGGACATGTCCCTGACCCTGATCCAGATGCTCAACGAACCGCGTTCGCCGGTGGAGTAGCGGAGACGATTGCGGCGTATCCAGACCAACATCGGGCCTGTGATGACACGGTGGCCCGGACCATTTCGCGCAGGCATGGGACAGTAACGTGACTGCCGGGGCAGTCGCCCGAGTCCATTGGGCACTACTTGGCGATACACTCAGGGGCATAATTCGCAATGGCGTGCAGCTGCCTATCTAGCCGCGGGCACTGGGCGCCTGACGACCGGACCATCAACCTCGCCGCTCAAAGCACTTCAGCTGTTCCGGATCCGGCGAGTCGTTGAGAAGTCAATCCTCCACCTGGCGCACGATCGGGTGGAATTCCGCCCCAAGTACGTCACAGCGCAAGGAGGATCGGCGATGACCCAGCGGTGGGAATGTCTCGACGGAAATGAAGCGGCCGCGAGGGTCGCCTACGCCGTCAGTGAGGTGATCTCGATCTTCCCGATCACTCCAGCCTCACCGATGGCAGAGCACTGCGACGATTGGTCGGCCGCGGGCAAGCCGAACATGTGGGGCAAGGTTCCGGACGTGGTCGAGATGCAGTCCGAGGGCGGCGCCGCCGGTGCGATGCACGGCGCTCTCCAGAAGGGGGCTTTGGCGACGACCTTCACCGCGTCGCAGGGCCTCTTGCTCATGATCCCCAACATGTTCAAGATCGCCGGCGAGCTGACCCCGGCGGTCATTCACGTCGCGGCCCGAACGCTCGCGACGCACGCCCTCTCGATCTTCGGCGACCACAGCGACGTCATGCACGCCCGCGCCACTGGCTGGGCGATGCTCGCCGCCGGCTCGGTCCAGGAGGCGCAGGACTTCGCGCTTGTCTCTCACGCGGCCACGCTCCGGGCCCGGGTCCCGTTCCTCCACTTCTTTGACGGCTTCCGCACCTCGCACGAAGTCAACAAGATCGTCGTGCTCGAAAAGGACGACATCCGAGCCCTCGTCCGCGAAGAGGACGTTCTCGCGTTCCGCAGCCGCGGTCTCACCTCTGACGCCCCGGTCGTGCGCGGCACCGCCCAGAACCCCGATGTCTTCTTCCAGGCTCGCGAAGCGGCCAACCCGTACTACCTGGCGCTGCCCGGCATCGTCAAGGAAGTCATGGACGAGCTTGCCGCTCAGACCGGCCGCCGTTACGGGCTCGTGGACTACCACGGCGCGGCCGACGCGGAGCGCGTAGTCGTAGTCATTGGCTCCGCGATCGGCGCAGTCGAGGAGACCGTCGACGCGCTCGTTGCCAAGGGCGAGAAGGTCGGCCTGATCAAGGTCCGCCTCTTCCAGCCGTTCCCGTCCGAAGAATTCCTCGCGGCGCTGCCGGCCACCGTTCGGTCGATCGCCGTCCTGGACCGCACCAAGGAGCCGGGCACCGTCGGCGAGCCGCTCTACCTGGAAGTCGTTGCCGCTCTCGCCGAGAACATGGACTCGGACAAGCCGCGCTTCGCGGCCGTTCCGCGGGTCACCGGCGGCCGCTACGGCCTCTCCTCCAAGGAAGTCACGCCGTCGATGATCAAGCCGATCTACGACGAGCTTTCGGCCGCCAAGCCGAAGAAGCACTTCACCGTCGGCATCATCGACGATGTCACGCATCTCAGCCTGCCGATCGACACCAAGTTCCAGGTCGCTCGCCCGGCCGGCGAGGTCCAGGCGATGTTCTTCGGACTCGGCTCGGACGGCACCGTCGGCGCCAACAAGTCGTCAGTGAAGATCATCGGCGAGGGCACGGACCTCTTCGCCCAGGGCTACTTCGTCTACGACTCCAAGAAGTCCGGCTCGGTCACCGTCTCGCACCTGCGGTTCGGGCCCAAGCCCATCCCGTCGGCCTACCTCGTTGAGGGCGCCGACTTCATCGCCTGCCACCAGTTCGGCCTGCTCGAACGCACCAAGATCGTCGAGTTCGCCAAGCAGGGCGCCACGTTCCTCCTCAACTCGCCCTACAGCGCGGATGAGGTCTGGGACCAGCTCCCCAAGAAGGTCCAGCAGCAACTCGTCGACAAGGCGATCGACCTCTGGGTCATCGACGCCTTCGCCGTCGCCGAAGAAGTCGGCATGGGCAACCGCATCAACACCGTGATGCAGCCCTGCTTCTTCCATCTTGCCGGCGTTCTGCCTGCGGAAGAGGCGATCTCCAAGATCAAGAAGTTCACCGAGAAGACCTACGCCAAGCGCGGCCAGGCCGTCGTCGACCGCAACTTCGCGGCCATCGACGCGTCGATCGGGCGACTGGCCCACGTGAAGCTCGGCACGCCTAGCAGCAACCAGTCGGCCATGTTCACCGTGCCGGACAGCGCCCCGGACTTCGTCAAGAACGTGACCGCAGTCCTGATGGCCGGCGACGGCGATCTGCTGCCGGTCAGCGCGTTCCCTGCCGACGGCACGTTCCCGTCTGGAACTACCAAGTACGAAAAGCGGGCCATCGCCCAGAACATCCCGGTCTGGGATCAGTCGATCTGCATCGACTGCGGCAAATGCGCCATGGTCTGCCCGCACGCCAGCATCCGCATGAAGGTCTACCCGACCGCGGCCGTCGCCGGCGCTCCGGCGGGCTTCCTGACCAAGGAGTTCAAGTCGCGCGATCTGCCCGGCCATGGACTCACCATCCAGGTTTCCCCGGATGACTGCACCGGCTGCGGCGTCTGCGTCGATGTCTGCCCGGCCAAGAGCAAGACGGACTCGAGCCACAAGGCCATCAACATGGGCCCGGTGGAAGACCACGTCGAGGTCGGCCGCACGAGTTGGGAGTTCTTCCAGTCCATTCCGCAGCTCGACCGAAGCCTGCTGGCGCACGACACCGTCAAGGGCTCCCAGGTCCTCGAGCCGCTATTCGAGTTCTCGGGCGCGTGCGCGGGCTGCGGTGAGACGCCGTATCTGCGCCTCATCAGCCAGCTCTTCGGCGATCGCATGATCGTGGCCAACGCCACGGGCTGCACCTCGATCTACGGCGCCAACCTCCCCACCACGCCGTGGACCACCAACGCGGCCGGCCGCGGGCCTGCCTGGAACAACTCCCTCTTCGAGGACAACGCCGAGTTCGGTCTGGGAATGCGCCTCGGCGTCGACGCCCAGAACGAGCACGCTCGGGCGCTGGTCGCACGTCTCGCGCCGCAGATCGGCGAGGGGCTCGTCCGCGAGCTGCTCGACAGCCCTCAGGAAACTGAGCCTGAGATCGACGCCCAGCGCGCTCGGGTCGCCCAGCTTCGCGAGAAGCTCGCGACCGTGAACGGGACCAACAAAGCCGACGCTCAATCCCTCCTGGCACTCTCGGGCGACCTCGTCCGCAAGAGCGTCTGGATCATCGGCGGCGACGGCTGGGCCTACGACATCGGCTTCGGTGGTCTGGACCAGGTCCTGAGCTCCGGCCGCAACGTTAACATCCTCGTCCTGGACACAGAGGTCTACTCCAACACCGGCGGTCAGGCGTCCAAGTCCACACCTCGCGGCGCGGTCGCGAAGTTCGCGGCGGCAGGCAAGGCCACTGGCAAGAAGGACCTCGGCGCCATGGCTCGAGCCTACGGCAACGTCTACGTTGCCCAGATTTCGATGGGCGCCAACGACGCCCAAACCACCAAGGCGTTGCTCGAAGCGGAAGCCTGGCCGGGGGTCTCCCTGGTCATCGCGTACGCCACCTGCATCGCCCACGGGATCGACATGGAGAAGTCCATGTCTCATCAGAAGGACGCAGTCAAGAGCGGTTACTGGCCGCTCTACCGTTATCAGCCGAGCGAGGCTGAAGGCGGGCAGCCGTTCAAGCTGGACTCTGCCAAGCCGTCGATGCCGGTGAAGGACTTCGTGGCAAACGAGACTCGCTACGCGATCCTGCAGCGGACAAACCCGGAACGGGCAGCCCAACTGGCCGAACTGGCGCAGGCCGACGCCACCGAGCGCTGGCACTTCTACGAGCAG
>DASVKT010000129.1:0-11664 GCA_036385235.1 Candidatus Limnocylindrales bacterium
CCGAGTCGCGCCCATGACTTCCCGGAGCTGCCACAACAGCTCCCGCCGCGGCCGAGCCAGCGAGTCGAGGGCCCCGGCCCGGATCAGCCGCTCGATCACCTCCTCCGGCAGCTCGGTCCGAGCCACGACGTCCGCCAAAGAGCGGTAAGGGCCGTTGCCAAGCTCGGCGTCGAGGCGCTCGGCGTGCTCTTCGCCGATCCCCTTCACGAGCGACAGACCCAGCCTGATCCCGTAGCCGGTGGTTTCTTCCGGCGTCCGTGCCCGGCGCGATTCGGCCGTCGGCACGATGCAACCCGACGATCGGACCGCGGCCGGTCGCCGCTCGATGCCAGTCCCCTCGGGGAGCGGCTCGCCCTCGCGTCCCACCCACTCCGTCGTTGTCTTGTAGCTCGACGCGTTCACGTCCACCGGCAGGACCGCGACGCCGTGGCGCTTGGCGTCGTTGATCAGCACTTCCACCGGGTAGAAGCCCATCGGCTGCGCATTGATCAACCCCACGGTGAACTGAGCCTGGTAGAACAGCTTGAGGAATGCCGACTCGTAAGCCGTCCGGGCGAACGCAGCGGCGTGTGACTTGGCGAAGCCGAACGAGGCGAAGGCCGCGACCTGACGGAACAGTTCCTCGGCCTGCTCGTCGGTAAGCCCGTTGGTCGCGCGACAGCCGTCCACGAAGTGGGCGTGCAGCTTCTCCATCTCGCGGCTCGAGCGCCACGTCCCCATCGCCCGCCGGAACCCGTCCGACTCCCCCGCCGAGAAACCCGCCACGGTGATGGCGATCTGCATGACCTGCTCCTGGTACAGGATCACGCCGAGCGTCTCGCGCAGCACGGGCTCGAGGCTGGGATGGAGATACGCCACCGGCTCGAGGCCCTGGCGGCGGCGCAGGTAAGGGTGGACCGCGTTGCCCTGGATCGGGCCCGGCCGGATGATCGCGACCTCGACCACCAGGTCGTCCAGGTTGGCCGGCTTCGACTTGGGCAGGGTCTGCATCTGGGCCCGGCTCTCGACCTGGAAAACGCCCACCGTGTCGGCCGCCTGGAGCATTTCGAAGACTTCGGGCAAGTCCTCCGGCAGTCGATCGAGGTCGACACAGGCGGCGCAGTCGTGTTCGATCAGCTGAAGCGTCTCGTCGATCGCCGCCAGCATCCCCAGCCCGAGCAGGTCGAGCTTGATCAGCTTGAGCGTCTCGACGTCGCGCTTGTCGAACTGGACCACGACGCGGTCGGCCATCGTGGCGCGTTCGAGCGGCGCGATGTCGATCAGCGGCGCCGCCGTCACGAGCATGCCGCCCGAGTGGATCGAGAGATGCCGCGGGAAGCCGTCGATACGGCCGCAGAACGCCAGCCAGCGTTCCCAGTCCGGCATCCCCATGGTTGAGCCGCGGCGGATCTCGGCGGCGATCTCCGGCCGTGGTTGGACCCTCGCCACGCTCGAATGCGGAGCGTGGCCGCGCTCCGCGGTGGCGCGCTCGGCCGCGAACAACGCCATGCTGGCCGGCGAGTCTCCCGGGCCTCCGCGCGGCAGGTTCAGCTCGCCCATCCCGTCGGTGAGGCCGCGCCGACCCGATGCTTCGGCCGCGCGACGCACGGCGTCCTCGTCCTCCGCAGTCTCGCGCTCGACCGTCTGCGCGAAAAACTGCCCGAAGCCGCCGTCCGCCTCCAGGTCGCGTCGGACCAAGACCGAGTCGTAGGTCTCGAGCGCCTTTGCGACCCGATCGACCAGCGGCCGCGGGAAACCCAACGCGTACCCCACTTCCCTCACCGCAGACCGCGCCCGATACGTGACCAGGTTGCAGACCATGCCGGTGTGCTCGGGCCCGTAGCGGCCGTAGACGTACTGGATCACCTCCTCCCGCCGCTCGGACGAGAAGTCGATGTCGACGTCCGGATAGCTCGTCCGGCCCTCGTTGATGAAGCGTTCGAACAGCAGGTTGTGCCGGATCGGATCGACCCGCGTGATTCCCAACACGTAGGCGACGATCGAATCGGCTGCACTTCCCCGACCCTGGGCCGGGATCCCACGCGACCTGGCAAACCGAACGATGTCCCAGCAGATCAGGAAGAACTCGGCCAGGCCGGTCCGTTCGATGACGTCCATCTCGTGGGCGAGCTGCTTCACCACGGCCGACGTCATGGGGTGATACCGGCGGCGGGCGCCTTCGTGACACAACTCCTCGAGGTATGAAAACGGTGTGTGCCCCCTCGGGATCGGATAGCCCGGGAAGCGATAGCGCTCGAAGCCAAGGTCAACCGAGCAGCTGGCGGCCAGCTCACCAGCATTGCCGATTCCATCCGCCCAGGCCGCCGCCGTCCGGGCGTCCGCGTCCGAACTCCCGGGCGTGGCGCGGTTCGCAGACGTCGAGCCATCTGCAGGCCGCGCTAAAGGCCGCGCGCCACCGCCCGGCGCCGCGCCACCACCGGGCGGCAGGGTCATCAACTCGTCGGCCGCCTTCAGAAACGACTCACCATCCGGACGCCGAAGGTCGCGCAATTCGTCGAGTGAGCGGCCGTGGCGGATGGCGGTCAGCACGTCGTGGAGTTCCCGGCCCTCCGGGTAGGAGTAGTGGACGTCGTTCGTGACCACGCCCGGCAGCCCCAGCTCTTCGGCGAGAAGCGCGGTTTCCGCCACGAGCCAGTCGTCGTCGGGAAGCAGGTGATGCTGCAGTTCCAGGAAGAAGCCGGCCGTGGCCGGAGACTCGCCGCGAAACAAGCCCCCGGGGAGTGGCCCGTGCGCCCCGGAGCCCGCCAGCCGAGCGGCGCCGGAACCGCCGAAGAGCAGCGCATATCGTTCTGCAACGGCCCGCGCCCCTTCCCGATCCCCGACCCGAAGCCGCCGGGCGATCTCGCCCTCGCGACAGCCGGAGAGCGCCACCAGACCTTCCGTGTGCTCGGCGAGCAGCGCCTGGCTGAAGCGCGGCATCGACTTCGTTCCGGCGAGATTCGCCCGGCTCACAAGGCGGCAGAGGCTGCGATAGCCCTCCGCGTTGCGAGCCAGCAGAACCAGGTGCGGGCCCCGTTGCGCCTCCCCTACCCCTCGCAGATCCTCTCTCACGGCCTCGCGGTAGCCGGGGAGCCTGGCGCGGCTCGGGCGCGGTCGGGCCGGCAGCCCGTCTCCGGGGAGTTGCGCGTTCTCCGGGGAGCGGCCGCTCGACGTTCCGTGGCCGGTCCGGCGCTGCCGCCGCGCCGGCACCACGAATCCAGCCTGATCAGGCACCGCCGCATCCAGCAACTCGATCTCCACGCCGATTACCGGTCGGAGCCCCGCGTCCTGAACCGCGGCCGCGAATCGGACCACACCGTAGAGGCCGTTGTGGTCCGTGACGGCCAGTCCGGACAGACCGAGTTCGGCGGCACGTTCCGCCAGTTCGTCCGGCGGAGAAGCGCCGTCGAGGAAAGAGAAGTGAGTGTGGCAGTGGAGCTCTGCGTAGGCGGCCACTCGGAGCCTCGGACTGTCTCGCGGCAAAGCTCAAGTATAGAACACGCGTTCTATAGAAGCCCAATACGAGGCCCCCGTCGGGTCAGGCGCGTCGGCCACCCGCGACCGTCGGGACGAAGGAGCCCGAGCCTTCGCGTGAAGTCCGCCAGGCCGCCGGCGGCGGCACCATCCCCCGCCAAGCCCAGCAGGTCGCGTCTATCCCGGGCGGCCTACCTGGCCGCGCTCCCCTTTCGGCGATTGCGCCGAAGCAGGAAGAGAAGCGCCGCGAGGACGAGCACTCCCGGCACGGCTACCAGGAAATACATCGGCGACACACCCGAGGAGGTGCTCTGGGTCGGCGATGCCGGAGCCGGCGACGGCGTCGGCAGAGACGGGTTCTTGTACTCCTGATCCAGGAACGTCGTGATCCAGGCGAGCGGCGCATTCCAGTTGATGGCAACTTCGTTCGTGGAGAACGAACCGATGTCGTCGATGTATTGCTTCCCCAAAGGATCGCCGGTCAGGCCCGCCGCGGTTACGACCGGGTCGCCCGGGATGCCGTTCGCGCCGCCGACGAGGACGCCCGGGGGCGGGGCCGGATAGCCCTGGTCGGGCAGGTTGGCCCAGAAGCGATGATGAGGATGCTGTGCAGGGTTCGCTCCGTAGCCTGTTACGAAACTCTTGTTGAGCGTGTTTCGACCCAGGACGTAGTCCATCGTCTGCGTCACGCCGTCGAGATACTTCCGATCGGACGTGAAGTCGTAGGCCAGGCCCATGAGCATGGCGGTGTTGAGCGCCGTGGAGTTGGAACCCCATGGATACGAGGTCAACGGGACCCGGTAGCCTTCCTTGGCGATGTCGGCTACGCCCGAATTGGCCGTCGCGATAATCGCCTGACGCGCGGCGTTCCGCTTGTCGGCGGACAGGTTGTTGGGGATCAGCGCCAGCGAGATCGTCCCGAGGGCGGCCGTGTTGCCCCAGTCCATGATCTTGGCGTTCGCCCAGTCGGCTGACTTCTGCGCGAAGTCGCCGTACTGGTTGTCACCGGTCGTGATGTACAACTCTGCCGATGCCCAGTAGAACTCGTCGGTGACGTTGGTGTCGGCGTAATCGCCGCCGCCGGCCGTGAACGCAACGGCATACATGGTCGGATTGGCCTGCGCCGCGGTCCAGGCCGCCTGCGAGGCCTTCAGACACTGCGCCGAGAACGCCGGATCGATCGTCTTCCAAATGCGAGCGCATTGCGCCCCTACCGCGGCCACGTTCAGGGTGGCGGCGGTGGAGGGCGGGAATAGGTGACGGTCCGCCGTAGTCGCCGGCGGCATCGAGGGAACGGCGCTCCACACGTCATCGTGCAGCTTGTGGTGAACCATTCCGGCGAGTGGCTGGCCGGCCGGGACCTGCATGCCCAGCAGGAACTTCAGCTCCCAACGAGCTTCGTCCAGGATGTCCGGCACGCCGTTCTTGTTTTCGGGGATGTTGAGCGAGCCGTCTACCCAGGCCTTCGGATTGCGCTCGTACTCGTCCATGAGCGTCCACACGGAGATTCCGCCGTTGACCACGTACTTACCGTAGTCGCCGGCGTCATACCAGCCGCCCGAGGCATCAAGCGAGTAGGAGCAGCCCGGCCAGACCTTGCCGGCAGCGTCCGCCCCCTGGTAGCACGTGACGTTGCTGTCGCTCAGATGGGCAGCTGCTCGCACCCACTGCTGTCCGGCGTATTGAGCTTCGATCGCGATGCCGCTGCGGTCGCGGTAGTAGTAGGCCAGTGCGTCCTGCTTGAGCGACCCGTATAGCGCGTTGCTGATGTCGAAGGCCACGCTCGAGACGCCTCCAACCTCGAGCTTGTAGCCGGTGCCGGCGGTGGCGAAGGACGAAAAGTCGATCTCTTGGACATTGTCGTCCGAGTAGTTGTCGGCGCCAAAGTCCGAAGTCTGGCCGGATGCCACTTCCTTGCCGGTGCTGTCGAGCAGCTTCCAGGGCTGAGGCGTGGTAGCACTGGTGGCGTAGGACGCGAGCTTCTCGCCCGCCGGGTAGTAGCCGAGCTGGTTGACGCTCACCTGGGGCTTTGGCGGCGCGGGGGACGGAGTGGGCGTTGGAACAACGCGCGGCCCGGGGGTCGGAGCGACGGTCTGGCCGGCGTCGACGAAGATCGCGCTTCCGAACACGCGGGGGACCTGGTAGGACTGGTTGCCCGGGTCGGCCTTGGACCACGTCAGCTGGGCGTCTCGGTCGGTCTTGCTGGCTCCATTCAGCTGGGTCTGGAAGCCTATCTCCTCGGCGGCGGTGGGAACGATGCCCAGGTCGGACATCGGGACGCTGACTTCGAAGCCCCAACCGTCGGTCGTCTTGAACACGAAGCCGTGGACATGAACGTGCCCGGCGTCGACTCCGGTGATCGTTAGCCCGTCAGGGTTCTTGTTGCCGATGTCGGCGGCGTTGACGTTGACCTGCTCGATGTTGGCGCCGTAGGCCCCGGTGCTCAGGTCACCGCTCGTATTTAGGAAGAACTCCATGGAGTCTTCGTTCCAGAAGTCGGTCTTGTGCTTGCCGGCGATGATCGTCGCAGTGACGGCCGACATGTGGACGTAGAAGTTCGACGCGTCGGCGGCCACCTGGAAGGAGTACGAGCTGTTCTGGGTCGGGTCGGGTGAGATCAGAGGACCCTTGGTCACGGTCTCGATGGGAACGCCGGCCCAATCGTCGGTCTTGCCGTCCACCTTGATGCCCACGGGGAAAGGCACGTAGACCGCGACGCCATCGATCTGGGGAGGGGCCAGCGGCGCCACCCCCTTGGCATCGGCAGTGGATACATTCGAAGGCAACGCGCCCGCCAGACCGCCAAGAAGCAGGAATAACAACGAGAGCGCAGAGAGCTTCCTGAGCACGATCGTGTACTCCCTAGGCATGGTCGAGCGGAAATGCCTTGGCGACGGCTTGGCAGGCGCCAATGCTACCCCTGCGAACGCAGCGGCCGCCGGTGATTCTCGCCCGTAATCCACGCAACATCTGGGCAGGGCCGTGCGTCTCCAACCCGATGGAAACGTATCGCGGGGTCGCCCTGACCGCCCTTCGAACAGCTCTTCTAGTGGGACTCGCCGCGCTGCTCATTCTCGTGCTTCTCCCTGTCGCGGTTGCGGCGCAAGCGGCCGCGCGATAAGACCTCTCAGGCTCCCGTGGTCTCTTTTCAAGTTGCCGACGGTCTGGTGTGGTGGCCGGATCGCTCGACTCGAACGGCCCGTTGAACTGGTCGCTCGACAGCAAAGCCCGCCGCGACAGTGGCGGGCTTTGCTGTATCGATTTCCTGTGGAACGAATCGACCTGCTGGAGCGTCAATTGATTCGGCGGCCGTAAGGGGCCGCAACAACTCATGGGGGGTAACGATGCGAACGACACGGATGCAGGACCTGGCGGTGGTGCTGTTCCTGTTTGCCATTCTGGGAGTCCTCCTGGTCTTGAGCATCGCCTTTGGCAAGCCGGGAGTCGTCTGAAGACAATCCGGTCAAACTCGAGCAGGTCGATTCCACCGGATCGCCTCGATGGGCGGGGCCGGTTGCTCGGGTCCCATCGCGGGTCGTCAGTCGTAAACACGCTCTAAATGCCATGTGCCGTCGATGCGATCGAGGTAGACGAGAGCCAGCCAGCGAGGCCCGGCGACCTTGAAGTAGTCCCTATCGATAGGCTGGCTCCACCACCCCTCTTCCACCCGCCAGCGATTGCAGACCTCGACCGGTTCCCGACGACCATCCCAACGGAAGGCGAGGAGCCCTCCGCCCGAATCCAGCTCGACGTCGATTGCGGGATGCTCCCGCAGCAAACGGGTCACCGCGACCTCCGGCGGCCGATGGCGTCGCCCATCCCATCGGACAATTGCCGCTGCCATTTCCACCGCCCTTGGGCGAGCGGCGCGTCAGGATCCACGATCTCCATCCAGCCCACCCGCTGCTCCCCGAAGCGCAGCCCCAGCCGAGCCAGCTGCCAACCCAGCCGCCCAGTCCGACCTGTCTGCGGTGTAAAGAGAGTCAACTGGCAGCCGGCGTCCGGGGCCACGTCGTCCAGCTCGAGCTCTAGGCGGGCGACCGGCGCCGGCGGCGGAGCCATTTCGAGCCGGGCGAACAGCAAGCGCTCGATGGCGAGCCCCTCGGAAGTGGGCTCGGGGAGACGCTGGTCGATGACCTGCGAAGGCGGCACCTCCCCGACGGCGAACGACCTGTCCAGTTCGAGGGTCAGCCGGGCCCGTGCGGCGGCTGCGCCGCGAGCCGACAGCTGATCACCGAATGCCGCCGCGAGCCGATGAAGGACGAATCGGAGGGCCTCGGTATCGGCCACGGGCGGCTCGATGGGGAAAGCCAGCACGAGTCGTTCCGGAACGCGGCGTGGGCGGAACGGATCCGTCTCCTCGCCACGCGCCCGCGCCGCGAGCCGCTCTCCCTCCGCTCCGAACCGCGCCACGACCGCGGAACGCGGCAGTTCGGCGACCTGGCCGATGCGACGCAACCCGAATCGATCCAGGCGGGCACGCGTCTCCGGGTCGCGGCTCAGCATGGCAGCGGGGAGTGGCGCGAGGAAGTCGGCGCCTGATCCCCGATCCACGATGCGAAACGGGACGCGGCCGCCACTCCCCGTCTCCGTTCCGTGGCTCGCCTCCACTCCCTTTTTGCCGGCCTGCGCGGCCGCCACGGCAGCCACGAACCTCGTCCCGCCGATCCCCGCCAACGGAGGGCCCGGCAGCATCTCCGCCAGCGCATCGCCGACCCGGCTCACGATGAGCGGCTCCGCTCCCCACAACCGTTCCAGGCCGTCGAGCTGCACCTCCACTCGGCCGAAGCCGGGCGCCATCGGGTCCACTTCGGCTGCTACGCCCGGGCTGAACCCGGCCAATCGATCGAGAGCCTCTTCGAGCGCCGTGCCATCAACCGCCGGATCGGGATCGAGGAACCGAGCCTCGGGGACGAGCCGGTGGGCCGCCCCGAGAGGCATCCCCAGCCTGACCCCAAGCTCGAGAGCCGACCGGCTCGCGTCGAGGACCGAACCGCTCGTCCACGGTTTGCCGCCCAGCACGATCGGCTCCTCCGTCGACGGGAAGGAGGACCGGCCGTGGGCCAGGCGAATGAGGAGATGGGGCCAGTAGAGGTGGAGAAGTCGCATCGGAGGAGACCGGAATAGTTGGGTTGATGGGAAGCGGCGACGGCCGAATCGTTCGTGAGAGAGTGACCGGCTCGGAGGAGCCGGGCGGAGCCGACCAGGCCAGAGGCCGCCGGTTCGACCCTGCCGTTTCGGGCCGGTGGATCGCTTCCCGGCGGATCGCTTCCCGGCGGATCGCTTCCCGGCGAGCCACTTCGGCCGGACGCCGAGCGATCCCCGGTGCCGTCTCTCTCAAAAGCTCGTCGCGGGCCAGGCAGGCGTCTCTCGGCCCGCCGTCCGCGTACAGGATTCGAAGCTCCGTTGTCCGCCCCGGCGGTCCGAACCGATCCCGGATGACGCGCACTTCCGTCCGCTGTCCCACGATGTCCCGCCCGAGCCGGATCCACGCCAGACGGCTCAACTCGAGCCGGAGCGCGGCGATCTGAGAGATGGCGCCGGTGATCGGGGTCGGAAGTCCCGGCGGCTCGAGAACGAGCATCTGGACGCCGGCTCGCCGGGCGAGGGCCGTCAGTCGATGTAGCCGATCGGCCAGACGAAGCGCGGACATTCCGGCCGGATCGAGCGTCCGGTTCGGCAAATCCAGAACGAGCAGATCGACCGTTCGATCCTGGAGGAGCATCGCGGCCATCGCCAGCGCCTCCTCGAGCGAATCGGGCGTGATCACGACCAGCCAGTCGAGCTGGATGCCCCGTGCGACCGCCTCGACGGGATCGAGGCTTCGAGCCAGATCGAGATATGCGGCTATCCCACCTGCGGCCTGGGTCTGGGCGATTGCCCGCAGCGCAAGGGTCGTCTTGCCGCTCGTTTCGCCGCCGCGAAGAGCGGTGGTTGCGACACGCGGCAAACCACCCAGCCCGAGGATTGCATCGAGCGCTCGAAATCCGGTTGAGATCGCTCGTTCATCGGGCGGAGCCTCCGGGTGACCGAGCTGTGGCCCGTCGTCCGCGGGCTTCGGGGCGATCGCCAGGGCCCCGACAACCTCTCCGCCCCAACGCGGAGCTGCCCCACCCCAGCGTTCCCGTAGGGACGCCAGAGCAGCTTCGACGTTTGCGGAGGGATTGGCCATGGGACCTAGATAATAGAACGCATGTTCTATCTGTCAAGACCGATCCCTCGCCGTTCGGCGCTCCAGAAAGCCGGTGCTCGACCAAAGTGTTGGACCGAATTGACCAACTCGTCATGTTGCTTTGTTATCCAGGACAAGGCCACGATCGTGGTACAAGTCACCCCACCACCCAGGAGTACCCGATGACCACCCGGTTCGCCGCTGTTCTGGGCCTCGCCGCAATGCTGGCGCTCAGCGCCTGCTCCACTGCCACACCGGGAGCCAGTCAGTCCGCGGGAAACCAGGCCGCAGCCTCGGGTAACCCTGCCTCGGGTAACCCTGCCTCGAGCAACCCCGCCTCGAGCAACCCCGCCTCGAGCAACCTGCCTGCGAAGTCCGCGGCGGCGACCACTTCATGCACTGCCCCGCGGCCCGACGATGCTGGTGCTCGCACTGATTCCCGAGACGATCTCGGTCAATAGCGAGCCGGTCGTCCTGAAACAACAACTGGACGCGACGCCTAAGACGCAGGCCCATCTCGACTCACTTGTCCATAGCCTGCCGGGCATCGACGTTTCGACACTCAACTGCTTGCGCTGGGCATACGGAACCGGCTATTCCGCCAAGGGCTACCAGACGACCATCACGGTCTACCTGGCACCCGACGCCTCCGATGTCAGCGGCGCCGACCTGGCCGCGGCGGCGGAGCGGCGCTGGACGAACAGCACTGAGTTCACATGCCAGGTGCGCGGTGCGGGCGCGCTCTCCGACTTCGACTGCGACGGCTTCTTCGTCTCCCACGCCTCTTCGGGCAACGCAGGGATCGACGTCATCAGTGGCGATGTAACCGCGAACGTCGTCGCCATCGCACAGCAGATCGCCGCCGGTATCTGACCTCGCCAATTCTCTCGACGGCCGGCGGCGGGTGCGAGAGACGACGCGTTCCAGCTCGAGCCGACGTAGAAGCCCGGCCCAATAGCCACCCACACAGCCGATACGCGGCCACTTCACTTACTGGCCATCTGCTATCACGGTTGGAATCTGCCAGATCGTCCCCCGAGTTCGAGGGCGGGTTTCGCGAAGATCTGCACCGCCCGCTCGGGCAATTCCTGACAGGAATTGGCAGGAGCTGACGGTACCTTGGGCCTGAGACCGTGACATCGCCATGCCTCGAGACATCGCCCGTGGAAACTCGCCAGACCGACACATTGCCTCCGCGACGCGCCCCATCCGCGCGCTCCGGACCAGCCAACATCCCGGGCCGTGCGCCCCGAAACGCGGCCACGCTTGCGGTACACTCCGTCCCCTCGCGCCGCACCAGGAGAAGTGCGTCAGCCATGCCGCTGATCGAAGCGAAGGGGCTCACCAAGAAATTCCGCCAGGCCGTCAAGGAACCTGGATTGGTCGGCTCGCTCCGGCATCTCTTCACTCGCCAGTACCGCGACAAGATGGCCGTGGACCATATCGACCTGAGCGTCGAAGGCGGCGAGTCCGTGGCGTACCTGGGTCCCAACGGCGCCGGCAAGTCCACCACGATCAAGATGCTGACGGGCATCCTCGTGCCGACCGAAGGCAGCCTGATCGTCGACGGCCTGGTTCCGCACGAGCGCCGCCAGCAGAACGCCCGAAAGATGGGCGTCGTGTTTGGTCAGCGGACCCAGCTGTGGTGGGACATCCCCGTCGTCGAGTCGTTCAACCTCGCCCGCGACATGTACGAGATCCCGGCCAAGCGGTACAAGGAGAACCTCGGCCAATTCACCGAGTTGCTCGGGCTCGAGGATTTCCTGAACATTCCGGCCGGCAAGATCTCGCTAGGCCAGCGAATGCGGGCCGACCTGTGCATGGCGCTGCTCCACGACCCCAAGCTGTTGTATCTCGACGAGCCCACTATCGGCTTGGACATCGCGGTCAAGGACAGCATCAGGCGCTTCGTGCGCAGCCTCGTCGAGGAACGCGGAACGACGGTGATGCTGACGACCCACGACCTGGGCGACATCGAGGACATCTGCCGCCGCATCGTCATCATCGACAACGGCAAGATCATCCACGACGGCGACCTC
>DASVKT010000130.1:0-8985 GCA_036385235.1 Candidatus Limnocylindrales bacterium
ACGAGCGAGCTCTTGCCCGAGCCGGCGACGCCGGTGATGACGACAAGCACCCCGAGCGGGATGTCGACGTCAACGTTGCGCAGGTTGTGCGCCGACGCGCCGCGGATAGGAAGCCGGCCGCTGGGCTTCCGCAGTGTCTCCTTGAGGGCGGCCCGGTCGTCGAAATGGCGGCCGGTGATGGTGCCGCTGGCCCGCAGACCCTCTACGGTGCCCTCGAAGCAGATGGTGCCGCCCGCCGCGCCGGCGCCGGGGCCGAGGTCGACAACGTGGTCGGCGATCGCGATCGTCTCCGGCCTGTGCTCGACGACGAGCACCGTGTTGCCCTTGTCCCGCAGCTGCAGCAGCAGGTCGTTCATACGCACGATGTCGTGGGGGTGCAGGCCGATGGTGGGTTCGTCGAATACGTAGGTGACGTCGGTAAGCGACGAGCCGAGGTGGCGGATCATCTTGACGCGCTGCGACTCACCTCCCGACAGCGTGCCCGAAGATCGGTCGAGCGAGAGGTAGCCCAGGCCAATCTCGACGAAGGAGTCGAGAATCTGCTGCAGCGCGGCGAGCAGCGGTGCCACCGACGGCTCGTCGATGGCGCGGACCCAATCGGCCAGGTCGCTGATCTGCATCGCGCAGGCGTCGGCGATGTTGATCCCCCTGATTTTGGAGGACCGGGCTCCTTCGTTGAGCCTGGTGCCGCCGCACTCGGGACAGGTCGTGAACGTCACCGCCCGGTCCACAAATGCCCGGATATGCGGCTGCATCGCCTCCACGTCTTTGGCCAGGTAGGAGGTCTGGATCCGCGGCACCAACCCCTCGTAGGTCATATTGATGCCCTCGATCTTCATCCGGGTCGGCACTCGGTAGAGGAAGTCGTGGCGCTCCTTCTCTGTGTAGTCGCGGATCGGCTTGTTGGGGTCGAAGAAACCTGATGACGCGTACAGGCGATAGTTCCAGCCGCCCGCGGTGTAGCCCGGGATGGTGAGCGCACCCTCGGCGAGCGACTTCGTGTCGTCGTACAGCTGGGACAGGTCGATGTCGGTCACCGAACCCATTCCCTCGCATCGCGGGCACATTCCGCCGGTGATCGTGAACGAACGCTTCTCCGCCTTCGCATTGCCCTTCTGGGCGAGGTACTGGCCGACCCCGCTGGCCGATGCGACATTGAAGGAGAAGGCCTGGGGCGAACCGATGTGCGGCTGCCCGAGTCGGCTGAAGAGGATACGGAGCATCGCGTTCGTGTCGGTTGCCGTGCCGACCGTCGAGCGGGCGTTGGCGCCCATGCGTTCCTGGTCGACAATGATCGCGGTAGTGAGCCCTTCGAGTACGTCGACTTCGGGCCGGACAAGCGTCGGCATGAAGCCCTGCACGAAGACGCTGTAGGTCTCGTTGATCATCCGCTGCGACTCTGCGGCGATCGTGTCGAAAACGAGCGAGCTCTTGCCCGACCCGGAGACGCCGGTGAACACCGTCAGCCGGCGCTTCGGGATCTCGAAGCTGATGCCCTTGAGGTTGTTCTCGCGCGCGCCGTGCACGCGGATCAAGTCGTGGCTGTCGGCGGCGGGCAGCGCAGGCGACTGCGTGTCCGTCCCGGTTGCCGTGCTCATCGTGTCTCCACCCGCATTTCCAAGCCGCCACGGCCGAGAGTCAGGCCGGCTGCCGATTGATGCTACTTCGACGCGGTGGCCTGGGCGTCTCGATTCCTGATCAGCGGGGCCACTTGTCCCGACACGCACGCCTGTCTGCCGGCTCGTTCAGCGGAGCGGCTGCAAGTCCTTGGTCGCGAATCCGTGGTGGCAGACGTCCAGGAGAACTCCCCGTTGCGCCGCCTGCAACGCGAAGACGCCGGGGCGGAGATCAGCGCGAGACAAATACGCCACATGTCGTAACCGCCCACGAGCCATGCCATCCCATATTCAGAGTTGATGGCCCCTGGGGAGCGCGTACCCACGGTCGCCTGGGGTCGCCCGTCGCTCGCGACGCACGCGAGCTGAATGAGGGCACAGTCGCCAGGATGGCTCCGCGGCCCAATTCGTATTGCTCCGTGCGCCGACTCCGTCGACGCAGCGCAGGCACGCCCCGCAGCATCGGAAGGGCCCAATGAGCCGCCCGCTGGCCCTGGACCGGAAACCATTCCTCGACGACTCCACCGTGGACCTGCCGACCCTCCGTCGGAACGTCCGCAACCGTGCCCTGCTCACCCTTTGGACCGGCTCTGTCGCGACGGCCGCCCTTGCCTTACTGAGCCTTGTCAACGCCGGAGGCGCCGGGAGAGTCTACGAGGACATACTCGCCGTACTCTCGGCCATCAGCGCGAGTCTCGCACTGCTCGTGATGACCCGCCGACCGGGCGAGGCAGGACTCCGCTACGGATCGCTGGCCGCGGCCATCGCCGCCACGGCCCTCGCCATGGCAACCCTGGACCTTGTCCCGCTCCTCGGCCAATCCGCGGCAGCGGCCATCGCCACCGCGTGCCTCGCAGCCGGTTCGGCTATCGCGATGGTCGCGATCCTCCCTACGCTCTTCCGACGCCTGGACCGCCGAGCCGGGCTCTCGGCCGGGATGGACGCAACGATCATGCTGCTGGCAAGCACAACGGTGCTCCTCACGTTGTAGCGCGCCCACGTCGTTGGATCCGCCGCGACCGAGAACCTGGTCCTGCCGCTCCTGGCGGCGGGCTTTGCGGCGAGCACATTCATGGCCGCCGTTGCCGCAATTGCGATGCGGGCCGTGCCCAAGAACCGCGGCCTCTGGTTCGGGCTTCCAGGGGTGGCGCTGCTCAATCTGTCGTGGATCGTCTGGGTAGTCCTGCTCTTGCACGGACAGAGCCGCAGCCTCGCAGTCAGCCTGCTGTTTTCGGCCGGGATACTGCTCGTCACCTACGGCTGGCTCTCATGGGACCAGGAGATAGCAAAAGCCCGCAGGGTTGAGCTGGCCGCCCGATGGTTCACGGACTGGGCGCCGATGATCGCAATTCTTTCCTGCGCATCTGTCGGCACGATTCCGCACGGCCAGATCATGGGCTTCGACCCGGCGCCGGTTGGGACCGCCCTTGTTGTGCTGTTGTCCATGGGGCGGCAGCGAATGCTCGTGGTTCGAGAACGCATCGCCTCTCGCAGCCTGGCCGGCGAAGTCGACGAACGGGCCCAAACCATGCTCTCCCTGTCGCAACTCGAGCGGGCCGAGACACCCGAACGAACCGCCGCTCGCATCTGCGACCAGGCACTCCTGTTGGACGGCGTCGAGACGGCCAGCATCTACGCCTTCGATCGGTCCGGAGCCGCGGTTCCGCTGGCGATCGCCGGCGAGTGCCGCTATGAGGACGTCGTAAACGAACCGCTGGACGCGCGCAGATCGCTCCATATGCGAACTTGCGCCGGCGCAGGTGCTTGGGTCGACGCACCCGGCCCGGATGCCCAGACCCATATCGGGCAGCTGCTCGGTGAAGCCCTTGCGCCCATGCACTGGGAAGACAGGATTGTCGGTATCGTGTCCATGGGCACGACATGCCGCGAGGATGCCCGACGCCTGGCCGGGCGGCTCCCGACCATGACGGAATTCGGCGTAGTGTCGGCGGCTCTGATGGGCCCGATGCTGGCCGACATGTGGCGGCAAGCGGAGATCCGCTCGCAACTCGAATCGATAATCGCCGACCGCGCCTTCGGACCCGTTTTCCAGGCCGTGGTGCGGTTGGGGAACCGCGAGATCGTGGGCTTTGAGGCCCTCACCCGCTTCCACGACGGAACTCGGCCGGATCGGCGGTTCGAAGATGCCGAGCGGGCCGGAATGAGCGTTCGGCTCGAGACCGCATGCATCATCGAGCAACTGGAAGCAGCGACGTGGCTACCGCCCGGCGCCTGGGTCAGCCTCAACGTCTCCCCCGCCCTGGCGTGCGCAATCGTGCCGCTGATCTCCGCGCTGAAGTGGGCCGACCGCGACGTCGTGCTGGAGATCACCGAGCATGTGGAGATCTCCGACTACCAGAGCCTCGTGACTGCGCTGGATCTGATCCGCGGCCAGGTCCGTATCGCGGTCGACGATGCCGGAGCGGGCTACGCCGGCCTGCGCCACATCCTGGAGCTGCGGCCTCAATTCGTGAAACTCGACATCTCGCTCGTCCGCCACGTCGACACGGACCCAGCCCGCCAGGCAATGGTCGCGGGCATGGCCCACTTTGCCAGCAACTCCGGCTGTGAGCTGATCGCCGAGGGCATCGAGACCGAGGAGGAGGTCACTGAACTGATCCGGCTCGGCGTCTCGCTGGGCCAGGGGTATCTCTTCGGCGAGCCCGCTCCCCTGCCGGACAACTGACCGGCACCGCGCGCCGACTACAACCCGAGTGGGCGGCGCCGCCGGTCCAACCCATCCACAACACTGCCGCAAATGGACCCTGGCCGGCCGGCGTAACGAGGTACGCTGGCATCGCGACGCCGTGAACACCCGTGTACGTCAGGTCCGTGAGCGTTGCGTCGCCGCGCGGGTAGACTGCGACCTGCGTAATGTTCATCGCCACGGTGCGGTCGTATTCGAAGAGGGGTAAGGCATCCTGAAAGGACAGGACGTCCGGCAGAGTGGTCGGCAGAGCGATCACGGGTGGTTGACTGGCCATGGGGGAGCCCGACGGACTGACGGGCACAACGGGGCCACATCCGGCGGCCGCCGCGGCCAGGACGGCGACTGCCGACAGACACCAAAACCGGGCCAACTGAAAGCCACTCAAGCCTGGGACTCCGTAGTGCTGCTAACCTGCGGCTGCATTCCGCTTTTCCAATCGGCCATCCAGACGAGGACGGCGGGTTCTTTGTTCAGCGACAGATGCGCTCTTCCCCACGGGAGGTAGCAAGAAGTTCGTGGCTCAACTCGCTCAGTCGTTGCTCTTGCTGGAGCCTCAGTACCGCGAACGCGTCTGGGGCGGCCAGAAGCTTAGGGCTGCGAGTCCACCGATCGGCGAGGCCTGGGTTGCCTATGGCCCCAGCCGGATTTCCAACAGCCCATTGGCCGGACGGACCGTCGATGATGTCGCCGGCGAGTACGGCTCGGCGCTGCTGGGCTCGGTCGTCTCGGGCCGGTTCGGGACTCGCTTCCCCCTGCTCATCAAGCTGCTCGACTGCGCCGACTGGCTCTCCGTGCAGGTCCACCCCAACGACGAGCAGGCCCTTCGAATGGCGGGGGCCAACGAGTTCGGCAAGACCGAAGCCTGGTATTTCCTGGCCTGCGAACCCGGGGCGCAGAGCATGATCGGCGTCAAGCCCGGGGTGAGCGCCGTTGATCTCGCCACCGCGATCCGGGACGGCCGGATTCTCGAGGTCGCCGAATCGTTGCCGATCGAGGCCGGCCAAGCCGTGCTGATCCCGGCCGGAACTCTGCACGCCCTTGGACCCGGCCTGCTCCTCTATGAAGTGCAGCAAGCCAGCGACATCACATATCGGGTTTACGACTGGGGACGGCCAGGTTCGGTCGACCGAAAGCTCCACATAGACGAGTCCGTGGCGGTTGCGTTGCCGGTAGCACACGAGCCGCTGCGGCGGGCGCGACCGCTCGGCGCGACCGATTCGGCGGCGGCCGCGGATTGCTCCTATTTCGACCTGGACGTGCTTTCCGTTTCTCCCGCCGGTGGCCCACTGGCGGCCGACACTCAGGGGCGGAGCTTCCACCTCCTGACCGTGGTCGAGGGCGCGGCAGAGATCCGCCGCGGCACGGAGACCCTGCCCTTGGGCCAATTCCAGACGGCCCTCGTGGCGGGCGAGGCGGGCTCGTATCAGATCCATGGGGATGATGGGCCGGCCACTCTCTTGCGGGCGGTCGTACCCGGCTGATCCGGCTGATCCGGGCACCGGTCCGGGCGGCCGGTCCGGGCGCGGTCCGGGCGGCCGGAGCCACAACGCCCTACCCTGCGCAGATGACACGAACCAGTGCCGGGATTCTTCTCTATCGCCGCCGCGAAGGCATCCTGGAGGTCCTCCTGATCCACCCCGGCGGCCCGTTCTTCGGCAAAAAGGACCTGGGCTACTGGTCCATTCCAAAGGGGGAAATAGACAACGCCGATTCGGACATGGAGCAGACGGCCCGCCGCGAGTTCCAGGAAGAAGTCGGCCACCCGGTTCCGGAAGGGCCGCTCATCGATCTCGGCTCCATCCGCCAGCGGAGCGGCAAGATGGTCTACGCCTGGGCCGTCGAGGGAGACCTGGATACTTCGACGATGAGCAGCAACATGATCGAGCTTGATTGGCCGCCCTTCTCCGGCCGCAACAAACGATTCCCCGAGGTGGACAAGTGGGTCTACTACGGCCCGGAAGAGGCCCGGAGCCACATGAAGGAGACCCAGATCCCGCTCCTGGACCGCTTGGACGCGGCCCTCGCGCAGGAAGCCCGATGAGCAGCGAAGACGGACTAGTCGTCGGGATCCGAGGCGTCACGGTGATGCGGTCCGGCAACCGCTCCTTGACGACGTCGATTGGCAGATCGGCGAAGGCGAGCGATGGGTCTTGCTCGGCCCAAACGGCAGCGGCAAGACGACGTTGGTTTCCGTGGCAGCGGCGTACCTGTGGCCCTCACGCGGCAGCGTCTCCGTGTTGGGGCAGCAGCTCGGGTCCGTGGACGTGCGTGAGTTGCGCAAGCGGATCGGCATCGTCAGTGCCTCGCTGGAGGCCCGGATCCCGCAGGGGCTCACCGCCCTGGGCGTGGCCGTGGCCGGCGCAACCGGGGCAATCGCACCGTGGTGGGACCGCCAAACCCAGGCCACTCTGAACCGCGCAGCAGAGCGCCTGGAGCTCGTCGACTGCGGCACCATTGCCGATCGCGGCTTCGACCTCCTGTCGTCCGGGGAGCGCCAGCGCGTCCAGATCGCGCGAGCCCTGATGCCGGACCCCGCGCTTCTGCTGCTCGATGAACCGGCTGCAGGACTGGACCTCGGCGCCCGCGAGCAACTCGCTTCACTGCTGGCCCGGCTGAACGCGGACGCGACCCTCGCTGCGACGGTAGTTGTCAATCATCACGTCGAAGAGATTGCCGCCGGCACTACCCACGCCATCGTGCTGAGATCGGGCCACGTCATGGCAGCCGGCCCCGTTGAGGAGACGGTCACCGGACCCATCCTGAGTGAGGCCTTTGATCTGCCACTCCGCATTGAGCGAGTGTCGGCGGCCGGTTCACGGCCCAGGCCGCGTAAGGGCCGCCCGCGGTCACACGGGGCACCGCACCGACGCCGTGTCAAACAGCCATCGGGCCCATATACGGCGAGTGCGGGGTCACGGCCTACGACGACGCCGAAGTGACCCTCGCGCCTACGCCTGCCCGGTTTTCGTCAGAGCCGCCAGCGCCTCCGTGTAGCCGCGATAGCGTGGTCTGATCTCGGCCGGGTCCGTGAGTCCGACCCAACGCCTGGCATCGCTTCGGCGGCCGTCGACCGGGTCAAACAACACAAACCCGGTGCACCGGCCGACCGCCGGCGGCTCGCCTCGCCACCATTTCTCCAGCAGCGTCGGGCCGTCCGGGCCGAGTGAGCTGAACGTGGCGCGGTGTTGTCGGATGGCGCGTACAACGTCCGCCGACCAGAGTGCCGCCATAACGTGGCATTCGCTTCGCCAGCGCCCGACGACGGCGCGCGCGGCCAACTCCGTCCCGAGATACTCGCGCTTCGCGTTGAACGCGCCGAACGCTTCCTGAATGTTCGGGAATTCGGTCCGGTTCTCGATGTGCAGCAAGGCTCCACGCTCCGGCGACCACGCCACGATGTCCCCGCGCCCGGCGAATTGGTAGTGCTGGAACGGCTCGTCGATGCGAACCTCGTAGCCGAGCTCGATGAACCGTGCCGCCTCGGCCTCGCCCATCGCGGCGTGCACCGGATCCACCTTGCGGAGTGCGAGCTCGCGGCGGCGTGGGTCCAGGAGTTCGAACTGCGGGCGGAGGTGGAGTGCTCGGGCCAGTCGGAGATAGGTATCCAAAGATGCCACCCGGCCAGACTCAACGGCGTGAACCGCCGAGAGGCTGAGACCTGCGGCGTCACCGAGCTCAACCAGAGTCAAATGGCGCCGCCGGCGTTCTTCTCGGATCGCCGCCCCAAGACTGCCAGCCACGGCCCCGAGGTCGCGTTGGCGTGTCTCCTCAACCCTAGCGCGCGGATTTGCACGACTCGTGGATGTCTGGCTTGTCTGGGCCACCGATGGAAGCCTCGTCTCTGTCTGCAGCGGTTCCGCTGATGGTCCACATCATGGATTCGGTCCCTAAACGCCCGCTCAACTGGCCATAGAGGGCAGACCCGGCATCCCGTGTACGGATATGGCTGGTAGAGCGCGGTCCCAGGGCGATGCCTTGCACGGCTCGTAGAAATCCGCGGGATCCGGGCGGCCCTGACGCCCGATGACCGGCCCAAGAGCTCGGCGCCACTCCCCGGAGCCACTCCACTGGCAGCGCGGGGCCGCGGCGCCACTCCCCGGTCGGCGCCGCGCCCCGGAGCCACTCCCCGGTCGGCGCCACTCCCCGGTCGGCGCCGCGCCCCCAACGCCCGGAATCGAAACGCCCGGCGGATAAAGCGAGCGAAGCTCGCTCCCCGCCGGGCGTTTCTCGTTACCGCGTGAGGACTACTTGTCGTGCTCCGTGTTGAGGGCTGCCTGGGCCGCCGCGAGGCGAGCCACCGGAACCCGGAACGGAGAGCAGGAAACGTAGTTCAGGCCGATCTCGTGGCAGAACCCGATGGAGAGCGGATCGCCACCGTGCTCGCCGCAAATGCCCACCTTCAGGTCCGGCCGAATCTTGCGACCCAGATCGACGGCCATCTTCATCTCCTGGACGATGACGGGGTCGAGCGACTGGAAGGGGTTGTACGGGAGGATCTTGTCCTCGACGTACTTGAGGAGGAACCCGCCCTCGGCGTCGTCGCGGCTGTAGCCGAACGTCATCTGGGTCAGGTCGTTGGTGCCGAAGCTGAAGAACTCAGCGTGCTTGGCGATCTCGTCCGCAACCCAGCAGGCTCGCTGGATCTCGATCATCGTGCCG
>DASVKT010000131.1:0-12014 GCA_036385235.1 Candidatus Limnocylindrales bacterium
TCTGTTTAGTGATCGTTTGGACTACCCACCCCGCACTGAAAGAGTAGCCGTAGGTAAGCGGGCGTCTAGTACCAATTAGCTACCCGGTCCCACTGGATGGGACTGGATCGAAGATACCCACTCGGGTAGGTTGCACACTACCCAGTTTAGGGGTATTTGGGGGTAGTAAGAGGGGTTTCGAGGTGTTTCGGGGTAGTTCGGGGCGTTTAGGGATCCCTGGAGTGGGGTCAGTCCGACGCCGCCCGCCCGGAGCTAGCCGCCCGCACCGACGGGGCCCGTGGGCGGTTTGGTGCCCTCCGGCAGCCTCGCGGTAAAGCGGAAGCCTCCGGCGACCCCCGGCTCCGTCAGTTCATGCGGAGCCAGCAGCTGATCGAGTTCTTCGGCCGTGAAGATGCCCCGCTCGAGGACGATCTCCCGGATCGTGCGGCCCTCGCGGACCGCCTGCTTCGAAATGTCGGCAGCGAGCGCGTAGCCGAGGTACGGGGCGAGCGGCGTCGACAGCGCCGAAGAGCGTTCCATCAGGTCGCGCGCGCGCTCGCGGTTGGCCTCGATGCCCGTAACGCAGAACTCGGCGAACGCGCGGCTCATGTTCGTCAGGATCGTGAGCGACTCGAGTGCCGTGTGGGCGATCACCGGCATCATGACGTTCAGCTCGAGCTGGCCGGCCGAGGCCGCCCAGGCGATCGTCGTGTCGTTGCCGATGACGCGGAAGCACACCATTGACAGGCACTCGGCCATGACCGGATTCACTTTGCCGGGCATGATCGAACTACCCGGCTGTACAGCGGGCAGCGTTATCTCGGCAAAGCCGGTCATCGGGCCCGAAGACATGATGCGAAGGTCTTCGCTGATCTTCACCAGGTCCACGGCGATTCCGCGAAGGGCAGCCGAGACCTCGAGCATAGGGCGCATCGATTGGGTCGCCTGGACGAGGTGCTCAGCGCCGCGGAGGTTGTGGCCGGTCTGTTCGACGAGGTTGCGCAGAACGATCTGGATGTACTCGGGCTCGGCGTTGAGGCCGGTACCGACCGCCGTGGCGCCGATGTTCTGCTCGTCGATCAAGCGGGCTGCGGCTTGAAGCTGCTCTACCCCGCGGCGAAGCGTCAGCGCATACGCCGCGAACTCCTGGCCAAGCCGGATCGGAACTGCGTCCTGCATGTGCGTTCGGCCCGACTTGATGACATCGTCGAACTCCTGGGCCTTCTGCTCGAATGCTCGAATAAGGTCTTCTGCGGCCGGCGTGAAGTCGCGAATCAGATCGAGGGTGGCGATCCGCATCGATGTCGGGAACACGTCGTTGGTGGATTGGGCCATGTTGACGTGGTCGTTCGGACTGACGACCGAATAGTCGCCACGCTTGCCCGAGCCCACGCCGCTGACGTGGAGCAGCTCGATCGCCCGGTTCGCCAGGACCTCATTGGCGTTCATGTTGTGGCTGGTTCCGGCTCCGGCCTGGAACGGGTCGATACGGAAGTTGTCGATCAGCTCGCGCTGCTTGGCCGCCCGGGCAGCCTCGAAGGCGGCTTTCATGGGGTCCGATGGGCGAGCGGGAAGGAGGTCGTCGGAGTCGTCCGGAGCCAGGGCGGCGCCCGATGGGGCGGGACCGAGGATCTCGTTGGCTGCCTCGACGATGGCGTTGCCGAGTTGTTTTGGCAGACGGCCCGTCGCCATGTTCGCCCGTGCCGCGGCCTTCTTCACCTGAACGATGGCACGCACCAGAGCCGGATGGGGGCGCGCTCCCGAAATAGGGAAGTTGTGAATACCTCTCGCAGTCTGGACGCCGTAATAGGCTGAATCGGGGACTTCAAGCGTGCCGAGCGGGTCCTTCTCGGTGCGGAACCCGGGGCGGGGAGCCGTGGAAGCGGCGGAAGCGGCGGCGGCGGTCATGGCTTATGGCTCCTCGCTCGTGGCGGCTTCCGCGCTGAATGCGGCATCGAACGCCAGCTGGGTCACCGGGATTCTATAGCCGCCGCGGCTTGTGGATTGCCGCGGCCTGTCCGGCAGGGCTGCGGGCAAGCCACCGGCAAAGCATCGCCGTCGTTGCGCGCGTCGCGCGAGCGATGCGCCGGCCGCGACGCCCGCTGCCCTTTTGTGCGGTGCGCCGCTATCCTGCCGGCGCAACCTTCATCCGCTCCGGCCCCCGCGTCCCCGAGGTGAGAGGTATGTCCCAGTTTGCGCCGGCCTTTCTCACGATTCATATCCTGACGGCTATCGTGGCGTTCGGTCCGAGTTTCGCGTTCCCTTTGATCTCGAGCTTCGCGGCCAAAGAGCCGCAACACGGCCTGTTCGCGATCAAGCTGGTCGACCTCATCGAGCGGCGGATGGTTCTGCCTGCGGCTTTGACCATGCCGGTCAGCGGTGCGCTGCTCGTCTGGTCCGAGGGGATAGATCTCTTCAAGGCTCACTGGCTCCTGACGGCAATCACTCTCTACGTCGTGGCCATCGTCTTTGCCTTTGCGGTCCAGCTGCGAACGATCGATCGGATGATCGAGACCGTCGGCCGGATAGCTCCCGGCGGGGCGAAGGCAAGCCCGGCAGCTGCAGCCCCGGCGATCGGGGGCGCGGTTCCAGTGGTCGCCGCCTCGATTCCGAGCAATTTCGTCATGACGGCGGGACCTGGTGCCCAGCTGGCAGACCCGCCGGCCGGTGGTCCGCCTCCCGGAAGCCCGGCAGCGGAGATGGCCGCCCTGGCGGTTCGCGCTCGCAACGGGGGCATCTTCCTCAGCCTGCTGGTGGTCGCGATAGTCACACTCATGGCTTCCAAGCCGGGGTTCTGAGTCGGCCGGACCCAACGTGCCCCAGATTCCGACAGCAGCCGGCGTTGCATTACTGTCGCGAATCCAGGCTCCACTGGAAACGCCGATGAATATGCAGTCTGCATAGCCGGTATAGTCGGGCGGCTGGACCGTCGGAGCCGCTGAGACGGTCAGTTCTGGAGCAGGAGTTTCCGAATGACGCAGCCACAGGCGCCCCGATCCCGGGAGGAGACCATCCGGCAGGACGTCCACGACCTGCACCGGCTGGGATACGCGCAGGAACTCTTCCGGACTATGGGCGGCTTCTCGAACTTCGCCATCAGCTTCTCGATCATCTCGATCCTTACCGGAGCGGTGATCCTCTTCGATTACGGCCTGGCCTGGGGCGGACCGGCTGCGAGTTCGATCGGCTGGCCACTCGTTTCGATCTTCACACTGCTGATCGCGGCCTCCATGGCTGAGATCGCTTCCGCGTACCCGACGGCGGGCGGCCTCTACTACTGGTCGAGCCGGATGAAGAACAAGGATTGGGGCTGGTGGACGGCCTGGTTCAACCTGGCCGGCCAGGTTGCGATCGTCGCCGGAATCGACTTCGCCGCGGCCTCATTCGTCAACTCGGCGATCGTGACGCCGATCTTGTCGAACTTCGGAATCACGTTCGTGAACTCGACCGCCGTCGTGGGCTCGCTGGTCAACGGTCAGCTGCTGACCATGGCCGTGCTCCTGGCGATCCAGCTCTTTTTGAACATCGCCGGCATCCGGATTGTGGCCCGGCTCAACGACGCGTCGGTGTGGTGGCACATCGGTACGGTGGCCGTGATCGTTGTGGCGCTTTTCCTGATCGCCAGCGGCAAGACCCACGCAGATATCAGCCCCTTCGCGATCAAGCCGCTGGACACCAGTGGCGGCGCATCGCCGCTCGGGTTCAACCTCGGGCCGGCCGCGGGCTACGCCGTGCCGATCGCCTTTCTCTTCTCGCTCTTGCAGGCTCAGTGGACATACACCGGCTATGACGCCTCCGCCCACGTGGCCGAGGAGACGGTCGGCGCCCGGCTTGCCAGTGCCTGGGGCGTCTTCATCTCGGTCGCGGTTTCGGCGGTGGTCGGCTACATAGTCCTCATGGGCCTGGTGACCCATCTGCCCCCCATCGATCAGATCATGAACTGCAACCCCGCGACACAGGCGCTCTGCAGCAGCTACTACGGCGGGGCGAATCCCGTGGTCTTCAGCACACTGAGTTACAACCTCGGCACGCTCGGCGACTGGCTCAGCGCCGCTATTGCCGTGGCCATGAGCCTGTGCGGCCTCTCGTCCGTCGCCGCGGCCGGCCGGATGCTCTTCGCCTTCAGCCGCGACCATGGCGTGCCCGGCTCGCCGTGGCTGCGCAAGGTTTCGCATCGATTCCGCACGCCGGCCAACGCCCTGGTGGCCATCGTCATCTTCTCGTATCTGCTGACCAACGCGGCCTACATCGCGGGCAGCTACACGGCCATCGCGATCGTCACCGCCATCAGCACGATTGCCCTGTACTGGGCGTACGGCGTGCCGATCTTCCTGGGGGTCTTCGGCAAGCAGGAGTGGCGAGATCACGCGGTCTGGAAGCTTGGGCGCTTCTCAAAGCCGATCGCCATCGTTGCGTGCCTCTGGATCGTGCTCATCTCTTTCCTGTTCCTGTGGCCGACCTCGGGCAACGCGTACACCCTGCTCGCCTACGTCATCTTCCTGGCGGCGCTGGTGGTCTACTACTTCGCCTGGGCGCGCAAGCGGTTCAAGGGTCCCGTGGTCGAGGTCGGGGAGCTCGAGCTGACGGAGATCGAGCGCGAATTCGAGCATGCGGCCGAAGAGCTCGGCGGGGCAACGGTCTAGCCGTCCCGAGTCCGGTATCAAAATGAAACGCGGCGGGTGCCATGCCCAGCCGCGTTTCTGTGCGAAGTTGCGAAACTCTCGCATCGCGCACTGGCCCGGACCGCTAGTGCAGGCCACAATACCCAGGCAACGAGCGGCCGGGCGCCCGGGCCGATCAGCCTTTCGGCGCACAACAGGGAGGATTCGATGAGCGACGAGCATGGCGCCAATCAGCAACTCGAAGAGTTGCGCGAGATGGTGCGAGACGGGCGAATCGATACGGTCATCGTTGCCCTGACAGACATGCAGGGCCGGCTCATGGGCAAGCGAGTCCAGGCCCAGGCGTTCCTCAAGGGCGTCGTGGACCACGGCATCCATTTCTGCACGTACCTGCTCGGCACGGACATGGAGATGAACACGCCGGACGGGTTCAAGCTCATGAACTGGGAGACGGGCTACGGCGATTGGGTCGGTCGCGAGGTGTGGGAGACGACGCGAGTCCTGCCCTGGCTGGAGTCGACGGCGCTCGTTTTGTGCGACGCAATCGACGACGAGGGCGATGAGATCGCGGTTTCGCCGCGGACGATGCTCAAGCGCCAGGTCGCCCTGGCGTCGGGCTTGGGCTACACCGTAAAGGCTGGGACCGAGTTCGAGTTCTACGTGCTGCGCGACACCTTCGAGGACATGCACGAGAAGGGGTACGTGGATCTCGATCGTGTCGGCTACTACAACGAGGACTACCACCTGTTACAGGCCACCAAACTCGAGCCTCTGTACCGCCAGATCCGCAACCAGATGACTGCGGCCCGCATTCCGATCGAGTTCAGCAAAGGCGAGGCCGCGCCGTCGCAGCACGAGGTCAACATCCGGTACGACAACGTCCTGGAGTCGGCCGATCGAAGCGTCATCTTCAAGCACGGCGCCAAGGAGATCGCCTGGCTCAACGGCTACGGCCTGACGTTCATGGCCAAGCCGTACGCGGAGTGGACCGGCTCCTCGGGACATCTTCACGTCAGCCTGTGGGATGCGGACGGCGAGAAGCCGCTCTTCCACGAGGCCGGCGCGGAGCCATACGGAATGGGCCAGCTGATGCGCTGGTTCATGGGCGGGATGATGGCTCTGCAGCGCGAACTGGCGCTCTTCATCGCGCCGAACGTGAACTCCTACAAGCGCTACGCGGTGGCCAGCTGGGCGCCGGTGAACGTGGTCTGGGGCCGCGACAACCGCACCACCGGTTTCCGGATCGTGGGTTCGGGAGCGGGCCTTCACATCGAGAACCGCTTTCCCGGTGGCGACATGAACGCCTATCTGGCTTACGCGGCGGAAGTCGGGGCCGGGCTATACGGCATCACGCACAAGATCGAGCCCTCGGCTGAGTTCAAAGGCAACGGCTACACGGCGACGGGTTGCGATCGCATGCCACGTGCTTTGTACGAGTCGATCTCGCTACTGGAGAAGAGCAAGGCCGCCGTTGAGATCTTCGGCCAGGACGTCGTGGACCACTACCTCAACGCGGCCCGCGTCGAGCGCGACACCTACGATGCGGCAGTCCATCCCTGGGACCGCGAGCGGTATCTCGAGCGCGGCTGAGCCGCACGGGCGGCGGTGCCGTGTTCGCGCGTCTCCGCGCGGAGCCGACCTGATCGGACCCATAGAACTCGGCTTGCACCGCTCGACCAGGCTGGCGCCACCAGGCTGGCTCGACCTGGCCTACTGGGCCTTGGGAGGTTGTGATCGTCGTTTGATCGCCACCGCACAGACGACCACCAGCACGGTAGCCGAGAGGGCCACGGCGAGGACGTAGCCGAACGTCGGAACCGGATCGGCTGAACGGCCGGCTAGAGCTGCGGCGAGGACGAAGGACATGACGAAGCCGGCGATCGTGCCTTGTCTGACCTTCAGCTCACGCATTGGCGCCACATCCTGCCACGTGCTCTGTGCCGAACGGCCTCGGGCGAGGTTGAGCATGTGGCCCGAAGTGTGGACGGTCAAGGGCCGCCTGGGCCTCGTCGCAGATTGGGCAAACCCTGCCGCTCGCGGGCGCGGAGTGCCGGGGGCCTCGCGTGCCTGCCCGAAACCACGTCCCGACTTCTGAACAGATTGGGCGGGCGCGTCGTCTGGAAGACCGTCACCAAATGGGGATCGTCACGAGTAGCAAGGGTCAGGCCACATGCTTTTCTCGAGGCCTTTGGCCGCACTTGCCGTCCTGGCACTCGCGTTCGCCGGGTGCACTTCATCGTCGACATCGAGCCCTTCCGCGAGCCCGAGCGGAACGGCCGGTACAGGCACTCCAACCGCCGCCGCGAAAGGGCTCACCATCTTCTACGAGGAGAACTGCCAGGTCGAATTGATCGCTCCCACCGGCCGCCGTGTCCTCATCGACGTTTGGAACCCGGCCGCGCTCTCGTCGCCAGCAAAGGCGACCGACGTCCTCCTCTCGACGCATCTCCACACCGACCACTACAACCAGGCGTGGGCCGACACCTTCCCGGGCCAGAAGATCACCAACGAATCGACGCAGCTGAAGCTCGACGATCTCAGCGTTACCTCTATGGCCGCATCCCACATCGACGACATCGTCGAGCCTGATCCCAACGCGTCGAACCACATCTTCGTCATCGACTTCGCCGGCTTCCATATCGTCCATACGGGCTCGACCGGTCAGACCCGGCTCAACGACGTCCAGATGGCGGCCATCGGCGACCCCGACATCGCCTTCTCGGTTCTCCAGGACGTAAGTGGCACCAACCACACGAGCCCCCTGAAGCAGATCGAGCAGATGACTCCGAAACTGCTCATCCCGACCCACGCGGCCCTCGAATACGTGCAACCCGCCGGAGCCAAATGGAGTGGGACGTACACGGAAAAGCCATCAGTGACTATCACGAAAGATCAGCTGCCGGCCAAGACGGCGATGCTCTTCATGGGCCAGCAGGCTTCTACCTGGGGAGCCGTACTGAAGATCGCCGCAAGCGACTGGTAGCACTCGTCGGGCGGGATCGGTTCGGCGACGCCTTCCGATCCCGCTCGTCCACATCCGTCTTGATGCACGGACGAGGATCCAAGGAAGCGCGTTTGGGCTGGCGCTCTACTCAGTGCCGCGGGGAGAGGTAGGTCGCGAGTCCTTCTGCCAGCGGCGTAAGCCGGCGGGGCAGGCGCTGCCGGAGCAGGTCTGTGTCGACTGGGGCCGACGCCACAACGAAGTCGATCGCGTCCGGCGTCATCGGGGGGGCCGGCAGGAGCGTGAGCGGGCGCATGGCAAGCTTCATCAGTGCAGCCGGCGAGTGGAGGATTGGCCGCCGTCGCCCGGAGGCGCGCAGCGCCGCTCTCACGATCTCGTCCATGGTCAGTTCCTCGGGGCCTCCGACCTCGAACGTTACGTTCTCCGCAGCCGGGGTCTCGAGCGCGTCGGCGACGAGCGCAGCCACGTCCGAAACGAGGATGGGGACGAGCACCTGGCGGCCGTTGCCGATCTGCGGGATGAAGGGCAGCCACCGCGCGAAGCCCAGGAAGCGATTCAGGGACTTGTCGCCCGGCCCGTAGATCCAGCTCGGCCGGAAGATGGTGTAGACGATGCCACTCCCGCGGACGGACTCCTCGGCACGCCATTTGGCCCTGAACCAGTGGCGTTGCGCATCGGGGGCCGCTCCGGCGCCGGACATGTACACGAGCCTGCGGACGCCTGCCTTTACGGCCGCGGCCACGAGCGCCTCCGTCCCTGCGGCGTCGACGGCCTCGAAGGTCTGGCCGCGGCGGGGCGCTTCGACGGGCGAATTGCGGAAGGCCAGGCTGATGACCAGCGTATCCACGCCAACGAGGGCAGTTATGAGGCTGGCCGGCCGGGTGACGTCCGCGGGCCGGTATTCGATCGTCGGGCTGGAGTCGCCCGAAGTCTTCCGATGGGACAGCACGATGACTTTGTGGCCGCGTGTCGCCAATTCGCGCGCGATGGCGCCGCCGACGAAGCCGGTCCCACCGGCCACGGCGACGATGGACGTTCTCGATTCCATCGGACCACCTCCTGGCGTGTTGCCTCGACCGGAATGAGCGGGACTTGGAGGGCGGGCGTCAGCCGGTCCAGTACGGCAAGCTTAACGTGCGTCTATCGACGAAAGCGGAGAGCAAGACCTTGGACCTCCTGGCCACCTATGCACGCGGCTTTGTCATCGGTTTCGCGATCGCCGCGGCGATCGGGCCGATCGGCTTGCTGTGCATACGCCGAACGCTGGTCGAAGGGGCCCGAGTCGGAGTCGCGTCGGGCTTGGGAGCCGCTACTGCGGATGGCATCTACGCCTCGATCGCGGCCTTCGGGCTGACTGCCGCGTCCGATCTCCTGGTGGGGGAGCGGCGTCCCCTTGGGATCGTGGGCGGCTGCTTCCTGGTTGCGCTGGCGGTCCACGCGCTGCTCTCGCATTCCGAAGCCGCAGCCGATCGGCCGCCCCGCACGTTGCTGTCGGCCTACGCGACGACCGTCGGCCTGACGATCGCCAATCCCGCGACGATCCTGTCGTTCGCGGCCGCGTTCGTCGGCCTGGGTCTGGCCGGCCACGACGCACCCGCGGCCGCGGCCCTGGTGCTCGGAGTATTCAGCGGCTCTGCAGCCTGGTGGCTGGTTCTCGCCGCGGGCGTGAACGCGTTCCGCGATCGATTGGGGCCTGGCGCGATCCGCCGCCTTGCCGCCGGATCGTCCGCGCTGATCGGCCTGCTGGGTCTGGCCGTGATCGGCGCCAGCGTGGCCGTCTGACGGCCCTCGGTCCGCGGGTCGGTCGGCATACGGAATTGGACCTCACGGCAGACCGTTGATCGCCGTACCTCCGGGTAAGCTAGCGGCGGACGGTACGGTGGAGCATTTCGTTCCTGGTCCGGCGTGACGGCCGGGCTCCGCCAGACGGCTCAGGGAGAGGCCAACATGCGACTTGCGGACAAGGTCTCCGTCATCACCGGTGCTGGCAGCGGGATGGGCCGCGTGGCTGCGTTGCGGTTCGCCGCGGAAGGCTCTCGGGTCGTTGTGGCCGACAACAACGGTTTGGCAGCCGACGAGACCGTCCGCCAGATCGTGGCCGCCGGGGGCGAGGCAGTCGCAGCGAAAGTCGACATATCCAGGGAGCCGGACGCTCGCACAATGATCGATCTGGCGATCTCGGAGTACGGCCGCCTCGACGTCCTTTACAACAACGCGGGGATCATGCCGGAGGCCGACCATTCGGTCGTAGACACTCCGGTCGAGGCCTGGGATCGGGTCATGGCGGTCAATGTCCGCGGCGTCTATCTGGCGTGCAAGTACGCCATCCCGCGCATGGTCGAGCGCCAGTCGGGCTCGATCATCAACGTTTCCAGCTTCGTCGCCATCCTGGGCTGCTCCGTCCCGCAGGACGCCTACACTGCCTCCAAGGGCGCCGTCCTGGCGCTGACCCGGTCGCTGGCGGTGCAGTTCGCTCCCCAGGGTGTCCGCACCAATGCGATCCTGCCGGGCCCGGTGGAGACGCCGCTACTGATGGACTGGCTTGTCAAAGACGAGGCCGCCAAGAAACTCCGCCTGGCGCGCAACCCCACGGGCCGGTTCGGAAAGGCCGAAGAGGTAGTCGCAATGGCGGTCTATCTGGCCTCCGACGAGTCGGCCTGGACCAACGGCGCCTCGATGGTCATCGATGGCGGCATCAGCGTGAACTACTTCTAGCCGATTGAGGAGCCCGATGGCAACTGATCCCGCCGCGACCGGTGCCAACGCGACCGGTGCCACCGCGACCGAGGCAAAGCCGAGCGATCTGGCGATTGGAATCGACTTCGGAGGCAGCGGCATCAAGGGTGCCGTCGTGGACGTCCGCACCGGCCTGCTGGTCGGCGAACGGCTGCGCGTCCCCACGCCGCGGCCCTCGGTGCCGCGCGAGGTCGTCGCCGTAATGGACGGCCTGGTCCGGCGGCTCGTCGAACCCTGGGCTTCGGGTGAGGCCGATGGGTTTCCCGTTGGCGTTGGAATTCCGGCGGCGGTTCGGAACGGAACCACGATGACCGCCGCGAACATCGATTCGGGTTGGATAGGGTTCCCGGCGGAGCGGGAGATGGCCGTTGTCTTGAAGCGGAGCGTGGCCATCGGCAACGATGCGGACGTGGCGGGCCTGGCCGAACTCCGCTTTGGGGCGGGGCGAGGGCAGGCCGGTCTGGTCATCGTGCTGACGATCGGGACCGGCATCGGCTCCGCTCTCTTCATCGACGGGCGGCTGGTCCCGAACACCGAGATCGGCCATCTGGAGATGAGGGGCCGAGACGCTGAGGAGCGGGTCGCAGAGTCGGCACGCGATCGGCTCGGACTCAATTGGAGAGACTGGGCCGCCGGCTTCGACGAGTACCTGCATATGCTCGAACGGCTCTTCTGGCCGGACCTCTTCATCCTCGGCGGCGGCGCTTCGAAGCGAGCTGACAACTACCTGCCGTACGTGACGGCCAGGACGCCTATCGCGATCGCGACCTTCCGCAACAACGCCGGCATCATCGGCGGCGCGCTCATCGCCCACGAGCGACGGAACGATGCGGCGGTCCGCGACACGGGAGAACCGGTCGCCTGAGTCGCCGCCGGTTGCGATGGCTCGGGCCGATGACCTATTTCTTGGGTTCGGTACCGCGGAGTTCCTTTAGTCGCGGCACGCTTCCCGACACGACCAGCGTCTCGCCGGCCTTGAGGACGCGGCCGGCGGGAGGGTTGGCCTCGTAGCTGCGCTCGCCCTGGACTATCGCCAGCACGAAGACGCCGGTGTCGCGCAGGGCGCCGACCGTCGAGCCATCGATGGAGCTGCCGGCGATGACCTCGACTTCCTCCATCGAGAACGCGAGTTCGCCGTGGGACAGGGCCGCGTCGATGAAGTCCACGACACGGGGCCTGGTTGCCAGCTCGGCCAGGCGGTGGCCCGCCATCGTGTAGGGCGAGACCACGCGGTCCGCGCCCGCCTGCATCAGCCTGCCTTCGGAGTCGGCAGAATTGGCCCGGGCGACGACGAACAGCTTTGGGTTGATGGCGCGCGCGGACAGGATCACATAGACGTTGTGCGCGTCGGAGTCGATCGTGGTGATCAGCCCTCGAGCCCGCTCGATGCCGGCTGCCCGGAGAGTGGCTTCTTCCGTGGCGTCACCCTCGACCTCCAGGAAACCCTCCCGCCGAGCCCTGGCGAGCGATTCCGGCAGGATGTCGATGACGACCACCTTGAGGCCGGAATGCACGAGTTCGCGGGCAACGGTCAGGCCGACGCGCCCGTAGCCGCACAGGATGTAGTGGCCCTGAAGCTTGCTCACCGCATCGGACATCCTTTTCGCCTCCCGTCGTCCACTGGTCGCCTCAACCACGAGGTACTCGGCCACGATCCCCACCGACCCGAAGATCAGCCCGACGCCGCTCAACGAGAGAACCATCGTCCAAACCCG
>DASVKT010000132.1:0-8537 GCA_036385235.1 Candidatus Limnocylindrales bacterium
GACGGCGGAACTCTTGCAATCACAACCACGAACACCATGCTGGACGCGGCGGCGGCCGGCGCCCACATCGGGTCCGTGGCGGGTGTGTATGTGACCCTGGTCGTAACCGACGCCGGTGTCGGCATGACCCCGGAAGTCATCGAACACGCTTTCGAGCCGTTCTTCACCACCAAGGAACGCAGCAAGGGGACCGGCCTCGGCCTGTCGACCGCTATCGGCATCGTCGAGCAGAGCGGCGGCTTCATCGAGGTCAAGAGCGAGCCCGGCGTCGGCAGCACTTTCACCGTCCACCTGCCGCGCGCCGCCGGCGCCGCCCAGCCAAACGACCCAACCGAATTCGCCGGCATCGCCCTCGGCGGCACCGAGACGATCCTCGTGGCCGAAGACGAAGATGCCGTCCGGTTCTTCATCGAGCGGGTGCTCACTTCTGCCGGATACCGAGTCCTGACTGCAGCTCACGGGGCCGCGGCACTCGCGACGGCCAAGTCTGTGAAGCATCTGGATCTTCTCTTCACGGATGTCGTGATGCCCGGGATGAGCGGTGTGGAGTTGGCCGCCCAGCTGACCAAGACCAGAGTCGGTCTGCCGGTGATCTTCGCCTCCGGCTATTCGGAGGAAGGCGTGCTGCGCGAAGCCCTGGGCAACGATCGGGCGCCATACCTGGCCAAGCCCTTCACCGCCGACACTATGCTGATGAAGATCCGCGAGGTTCTGGACCGTGGCAGGGTACCCATCGAGACGTCCGCGGAACCCGCATTTTCCAAGCTTGCGGAGCCGGCCGAAAGCCCCGCCGGCTAGCTCCTGAGCGGGCGTCCTTGCAGGATCGGGCACATCGGTCATACCCTAGGGGGCCCGGGGTTGCCTCTCGTCGGTAGCCCGCCCTGCCTTCAGAGGTGTATCCGCTCGTGATCGTCACGCCCAGCACAGCCCTCGGCGCCGGGATTCTGCCCGGCTTGTGGGTTGCGGTGGCGGCACTGTTCCTGCTGGCGGCGGTTGCTGCCTTCGGGCCGAATCGGAGCCGGATCTCCCCGGTGCTATCTACCGCCGGCTCCTTTTGCGCCCTGGCGATCGGCGTGTATTTGCTGGCGGGGGGCGCTGCGCTCTCCGGCAGCGGGGGGGACGTCCTTGGATTCAGTCCGATCGCCTTCCGCTACGACGGCCTCAGCGGTGTCTTCCTGGTTGCCTTCGGAGCATCGGCGGCGGCGGCCTCGCTTTCGATCGTCGACGAGCCTGCTAGAAGCCGGCCGGAGGCAGCAGCCTTCCCGCTCTTCCTGGCCAGCATCGTCCTGGTCCTCGGCGCCAGCAATGCCTTCTCATTCCTGATCGCCTGGGAATCAATGGCCCTGCTCTCCGCGTTCCTGGTCGTAGGTCTGCGACCGACACGAGCGGTCATCTCCACCGGCAACATCTACCTGGCCATGACCCACGTGGCGACGGCGGCGATCCTCGTTGGGTTCGGCTTACTGGCCGCAGGCAGCGGCGGCAGCCTGGACTTCGCCGCCTGGCACCTGGCCGCGCCAAGCCTCTCCCCATTCACTCGCGACGTGGTTCTGGTTCTGGTCTTCGTCGGGTTTGCGACCAAGGCCGGCGCGATGCCATTCCACTCCTGGCTGCCGAGAGCGCACCCGGTCGCGCCTTCACACGTCTCGGCCGTGATGTCCGGGGCGATGATCAAGACCGGTATCTACGGAATCATCCGCCTGATGATGGACGTGGTCGGCGGCACGCCGGACGGCCTGGCGATGGCGATCATCGGCCTCGGCGCCCTGTCCGCGGTGATGGGCGTTCTGTACGCCGTCATGCAGAACGACCTCAAGAAGCTGCTCGCATTCAGCAGCATCGAGAACATCGGCATCATCCTCATGGGCATCGGGAGCGCGCTACTGCTGCAGGCCCACGGCGCCACCGCCCTGGCCGCGCTGGCCCTCACCGCCGCGCTCTTCCATACGATCAACCACGCTGTCTTCAAGACGCTGCTCTTCCTGGGGGCCGGGGCAATAGTTCACGCGACCGGCTTGCGCGACCTGAACCACCTCGGCGGATTGGGGCGCAAGATGCCGCTGACGATGCTGGCGTTTGGCATCGGCGCGGTGGCGATCAGCGGCCTGCCGCCGCTCAACGGCTTCGCCAGCGAGTGGATGACATTCCAGGGACTGCTCGGCGCGGCCGGCAGCGGGGCGATTGCGCCCATCGCCAGGTTCGGTATTGCCATTGCGATCGGCGCCCTCGCGCTGACCTCGGCTCTCGCCGTCGCCGGCTTCGTGAAGGCGACCGGCGTGGCGTTCCTGGGATTGCCGAGGAGCAAGAAGGCTGCCGAGGCCCACGAAACGGCATTTCCGGCCAGAGCCGCCATGAGCATTCTCGCCGCCGGCTGCCTGGGCCTCGGTCTGGCGGCCGGATACATCGCCAGTTCCCTGGCAGCAACGGTCCATATCGTGCTCGCCGCCGGATCCGCCGCCGCCCCGGCCGTGAGCACCCCCGCCGTGACCTCCTCGCCACGGAACGGGGAAGCGGCCACATACGCCGCTCTTGCGGTCGGCCTTGTTCTGCTTGTCGCGATCGCGGCCATCGCCGTCTTCTCAATGGCTCGGGCGCAGGCCCGCCGCGTGGACACCTGGACATGCGGCATCGCACCCAAACCCGCCTTCCAATACACCGCCACGGCCTATGCCAAGCCGATCCGGCTCTTCTTCCGCCGAGTGCTCGTACCCGAGCGCGAGATCCGCGTGGAGTACCACCCCGGCACAGCCTTCCCCTCTTCCATGAGCTATCGCAGCGAGATCACTCTGTTGCTCGAGGATCGCATCCTCAAGCCTTCCCACCAGCTCAGCCTGCGCGGCGCCAACATCGTCCGCAAGCTCCAGGGCGGAGCCATCCAGCTGTACGTCGCCTACATCGTGATTGCCGTCATTGCGCTGATGCTGTGGGCACGATGACATGAACGACACACTGGCTACGATCTTTCTGGCGGCGCTGCAACTGGTCGTATTCGTGGCCTTCGCGCCGTTCCTAACGGCCACGATCCGGCGAACCAAGGGCCGCCTCCAGAGCCGTCGCGGACCCGGGCTGCTCCAGCCCTATCGCGATCTCGCCAAGTGGTGGGACAAGCGGCCGTTGGAGAGCAACGCCTCCGGCCCGGTTTCCAGATACGCCCCGGCCTTCGTCCTTGGCGCCATCGTCACCGCGGTCCTGCTCGTCCCTATGGCAACGGCGCGAACTCCGCTCCCCGGCTGGGGAGACCTGCTGGTACTCGTCGGCCTCTTTGCCCTGGCCCGCTTTGCCATTGCCCTGGCTGCACTGGACGCGGGCGGCGCTTTCGGTGGCATGGGCAGCAGCCGCGACGTGGCCATCTCCGCCCTGGCGGAGCCGGGCCTGGTCCTGGCCCTTGCCGGCGTGGCGATCGCGGCAGGATCGAGCGACCTGGGATCGATCAGCGCCTTCGGCATCGGGCAGGGCGTGGGTCTCCTCAACCCGGCCCACCTGCTTGCCATGTCTGCCTTCGCCCTGGTGATGATCGCCGAGACCGGCCACCACCCCGTGGACAACCCGGATACCCACCTGGAGTTGACGATGATCCATGAGGGCATGCTGATCGAGGCATCCGGCCGGTCGCTGGCCACGCTGGTCTTTGCCTCGGAACTAAAGCTGGCGGTGCTGGCGGCGTTGTTCTCGGCGGCGTTCCTGCCGTTCGGCGCCGCGACCGAGATCGCGCCGCTCCCGATTGCCTTCGGCCTAATCGTGGGTCTCGGCAAGATGCTGATCGTAGGTCAGGTGCTGGCCTTGCTGGACGGGTCGCTGGCAAAGGCTCGAATCATGAGCCTGCCGGACCTGCTCGGCCTCGCCTCGCTTCTGGCCCTTTCCGGGCTCGGCATCCAGGCACTGCTGCCATGACGATCACCGCAGTCGACGCCGCGCGGTTCCTGGACGCCTGCGCGGCCGGCATCGTTCTGGTCGGCATCTTGATCGCCGGCACGCGGTCCATCGGCCGAGCGATCTGGCTGGTGGCCGTTCAGGCGATCCTGCTGGCCGCTTCGGTGGCCATCGTGGGCCTGGCGACGGGCTCCATTCATCTCGTTCTGGGCGGTCTGCTGACCTTCGCAAGCCGCGGCATCGCCGCGCCGCTGGCGCTCGGGTTCATACTCCGCCGCAGCCCGGTCCGTCAGGAGCGCAATCCGTATCTGGGACCTCGGGCGTCGCTCATCGTCGCCATCGCGATCGTCTTCATCTCGACCATGGCCATCGACAGCTCCGCGCTCAGCGGGTCGCTCGGCGCCGTCAGTGCACCGCGCGCCCTGCCGGCTTCAATGGCCACGGTTCTGACCGGCCTGCTGATCGTCATGACTCGCCGCAAAGGCCTTTCCATCGTGGTCGGCCTTCTCGTCTTCGAGAACGGCCTGGCTCTCACCGCCTTCAGCTTCACCTATGGCATGCCTTTCGTCGTTGAGCTTGGGGCGACCTTCGATCTGCTGATGGTCGTTGTCGTCGTTGGCGTCTACGCCCGCCGAATGCTCACGGTCTTCGGCTCGCTCTCCACAGACCGGCTGAGGAACTTGCGCGGATGAACGAGCTGATCGTCGTCATCCTGCTCGCCGCCCCGCTCCTGGGCGGCCTGATCGCCTGGCCGCTACGCGGGCGCGCCGTCGAGGCCGTGGCCGTGATCACGTTCTGTGTGACCGCGGCTGCCGGGCTCGGGCTGGCGACGGCCGTCCCGGGGCTCGGCCGTGTGACCGCCTTCGGCGGCGTGGTCTCCATCGACGCCCTCGGCGCCTACGTTCTGGGACTCACGATCCTCGTTGCCGCCCTGGCCCTGTGGGCGTCCCCCAAGTACATCCGCTATGAGCTGGCCGCCGGCGAGTTGCAGCCGCGCGACGAGGGCCACTACTACGCCCTGCTGCTGTGGTTCGTGGCCACGCTCATCGCCGTGCCGCTGGTGGACAACCTGGGCCTGCTCTGGGTCGCAATCGAAGCAACGACCATCGTTTCGGCTCTGCTGGTGGGTATCAATCGCTCGCCGGAGGCCATCGAGGCAGCGTGGAAGTACCTGATCCTGGGCACCGTCGGCGTTGGATTCGCGTTGCTCGCGACACTGCTCGCCTATGCGTCGTCCGTCCGGGTCCTGGGTGAAAGTTCCGACGCGCTCAACTGGACCCATTTGATGGCCATTGCGCCGCAGCTGAACCCCGGGCTACTGCGGCTCTCCTTCGTATTCGCCCTGGCCGGCTACGGAACCAAGGTCGGCCTGGTGCCGTTCCACACGTGGCTGCCGGATGCGCACAGTCAGGCGCCCAGCCCCGTGAGCGCGCTGCTCTCGGGCGTCTCGATCACGGCCGCGCTGTACGCCCTCATCCGCTTCCACCTCGTGACCGTCGCCGGCATCGGCCCGGCCTTCTCCTCGAACCTGCTGATCTTCTTCGGGCTACTGAGCATGGCCGTGGCCTTGCCTTTCATGATCCGGCAGGAGGACATGAAGCGGCTGCTCGCCTACTCGAGCATCGAGCACATGGGGCTAATGGTTGTGGGCATCGGCTTCGGCGGGCCGATCGCGCTGCTGGGCGTGGCGCTTCACATGGGGCTGCACGCCCTGACCAAGGCCACGCTGTTTCTGTCGGCCGGGGCGCTGGTGCAGAAGTACGGCAGCCACCGGCTCTCCGCCATTCGCGGCACGCTTCGGGCGGCACCGATTGCCGGCGGAGCGTTCGGCGGCGGAATCCTGGTGTTGGGCGGGCTGCCGCCTTCCGGCATCTTCGTTACCGAGTTCGCGATCATCGTCGGCGGCGTAACGCGCGGCTACGGCCCGGCGGCGGCGCTGGCGGCGATCATCCTGGCGTTGTGCTTCGTGGCCATGGCGGTTCACGGCAGCCGCACGATTTGGGGCCACTCCGGACCGGTTGAGGCGGCCAGATCCTTCGATGGCAGCCTGGCCCTCAGGCTGGCGATACCGCTGGTCGCCGTGGCGGTGCTCGGTCTATGGACACCGGGACCGCTGGCCTCGGCCCTGGACTCGATTCGAACCATCCTGGGGGCGACCGGTGTCTGACGAGACGGTCATGGCCAGCACGACGCGCTGGGTGCGCGAGAAGCTCAGCCTCGCCCTGGGCCACTCTATCGGCCACGACGGCGGGGACAACGAAGTCTCCTTGACCGTCTCCCGCGAGCAGCTCCACATCGCGGTGGCGATCCTCTTGGATCTGGGCGCCCGGCACGTGATGTTGCTTGGGATGGACCTGCATTCCATCGTTCGGGCCGGAAATGTCGCCCGAGCCGGCTCCGGCCAGTCCACCGACGTCGCGGCCGGCCACTCGACCGCCGGCCCTGCCGCCCACACCGGCCACGCGATAGAGGAAGTGCTGGCCGTGCCGGCCGGCCCGATGGTCCGCCTCCGCGTCGAGATCCCGGACGGCGACCTCACCTACCCGTCGCTGACCCCGCTCATACCTGCCGCGCAGTGGGACGAGCGCGAATGCCGCGATCTCTACGGCATCGTCCCCGTCGGCCACCCGGACCCGCGGCCGCTCGTCCACCACAATCCGGAGCCGCCCGCCACGCCCTACAAATCCTTCGTGGCCCACGGCGAAGGTGTGAACCAGGTCCCCGTCGGCCCGATCCATGCCGGCATCATCGAGCCGGGCCACTTCCGGTTCTCCGCCGTCGGCGAGACCGTGCTCTATCTGGACACGCGGCTGTTCTTCACCCATCGCGGCATCGAGAAACTCGTCGAAGGCCGCACGTTTGCGCAAGCGCTACCCGTCGTGGAACGAGCCTGCGGCGTCTGCACCATTGCCCACGCCACCGCCTACAGCCGGGCCGTGGAACGCCTGACCGGGACCGCCATTCCGCCGCGGGCGCGGCTGGCTCGCGTCCTTCTCGCGGAGATGGAGCGCCTGTACAACCACGTCGGCGATCTGGGGAATATGTGCGCCGGTGTCGGCTTCAACTTCGGCACGTCCCGGCTGGGCTGGCAGAAGGAGCGGCTGCTGTGGCTGAACGAGGCGCTGACCGGGCACCGTTACCTGATGGGCATGGTGGCGCCCGGCGGGCTGAGCCTCGATCTGGACGAGCGCGGCCTGATTGGCCTGGGCGCCGCGGTCACCGAGGTGGAGCACGAGGTTCGCTCCATCGTCCGCCTGCTGGTTCGCTCGGAAGGATTCATGAACCGGCTCCACGGCTTTGGTGTCCTGAGCCGGGCCGAAGCAATGCGGCTGGGCGCCCTCGGCGTTGCGGCCCGAGCCGCCGGCCTCGCCGACGACTTGCGCCGCGACCGCCCCGCCGACGGCTACGAAGACATCACGGTTCCGCAGATCGGCGCCTCGACCGGCGACTGCGCCGCCCGCTTCCACGTCAGAGCTCAGGAGGCTTCCGCCTCGGCCGCGCTGATTGCGGATCTGGCGCGGCGTATTCCGGATGGGCCGAGGAGCGTTGATCTGGGCCACTCGCCCAAGGCCGGAACGGTTGCCCTGGCCGGCGCCGAAGGCCCACGCGGCGCCTCCTGGCTGTGGCTGATGGCCGGCCCGGGCGGGACCGTCGGCCGGCTCCACCTCCGCTCCGCATCCTTCGCCAACTGGCCGATTCTGGCCTCCGTGGTTCCGGGCAACCTGGTCCCGGACTTCCCGATCATCAACAAGAGCTTCGAGCTCTGCTACGCCTGCACGGACCGCTGACATGCCACTCGACGTAGTTCGCCGACTGCTCAGGCCGCTGACGCATCCGCTGGAGACGTCGCGCTATCCGGCTACGCCACCGCTTCTCCAGCACGCCACGCGCGGGCTGCCGGAGATCGATCCGGCGCTCTGCAACAACGACGGCGCTTGTGTCGAAGCCTGCCCAACCGACGCGATCCAGTTCGTTCCGGGCTCCGTCCCTTCGATCGACATCGGCAAGTGCGTCTTCTGTGCCGCGTGCGTCGTGGGCTGCCCCAACGTGGCGATGAAGATGAGCTATCGAGTCGAGCTGGCCCGCACTACTCGAGCCGAGTTGGTCGAGCGCCCGCTTGCGCCCGATGAGGCGCCGGGCCTGCGCGCCGCCGAAGATCGAACCCGGGCCTTCATCCTGGGCAGACTCGGACGTTCACTCCACGTCCGCCACCTTGACGCCGGCTCCTGCAACGGCTGCGACTGGGAAGTCGCCGCGCTGCTCAACTCCTACCACGACATCCAGCGCCTGGGCATCGACTTCGTCGCCTCGCCGCGCCACGCGGACCTTCTGCTCGTCACCGGCGTCATGACGGCCAATCTGGAAGAGGCCGCGCTCCGGACCTTCGAGGCGATGCCGGACCCGCGCCTGGTCGTCGCGATCGGAGCTTGCGCGGTGAGTGGCGGCGTCTTCGCCGATTCGCCCCAGATCCGGGACGGTGTCGCGGGCACGCTTCCCGTAGATGTCTACGTCCCCGGTTGCCCGCCCCGCCCGGAGGCAATCATCGAGGGCATGCTCATGGCGCTGGCTCAGCGGCAATAGGCCGGGCGCCGGGCCGCGACTCGATCAGCCGGATCTGAGTCCGGCAGCAAGTGCCCTTCGGTCGTGGCATAGACCATCGGTGCGCG
>DASVKT010000133.1:0-3319 GCA_036385235.1 Candidatus Limnocylindrales bacterium
CTCTCCAGCTTTATCGGCGCGATCATCCAGGCCGAAACCCTGGGCGTCTCGATTTCAAAGGTTCTCCAGGTCCAGTCCGAACAGCTCCGCATCGAGCGGCGCCAGCGGGCTGAGGAGATGGCGGCCAAGGCCCCGATCAAGATGCTCTTCCCGCTGGTCGGTTGCATCTTCCCGGCTCTGTTCATCGTCATTCTCGGCCCGGCAATGATCTCCATCGTCAAGACGATGGGCTCCGGCGCACTATCGAAGTGAGCCGAGGGCTGATCGCTCGCAATACCAGTCGCGGCACTGTCCTGGCGGAGAGGCTCGAGAACGGCGCATCCTTCTGGGCCAAGCTCATGGGTCTCATGGGCCGCTCATCCCTACCGTCCGGCAACGGGTTGTGGCTCCCGGGCGAGAACGGTATCCACATGCTGTTCATGCGCTTCGCCATCGATTGCGTCTTCCTCGCGCCTCCCCAAGAAGAGGGTCGGCGGCGCGTCCTGTCCGTCAACCCGGCCGTAAAGCCCTGGCGCGGAGTGATCTGGCGGGTCGCCGGAGCCAAGGGGGTTCTGGAGCTACCGGCTGGGACCATCGACGTCTCCAGAACGGCCGTCGGCGACGAGATCTCGATAGAACCCGCGTAGGGCCGCTTCGCGCTCGCACTGCGCTCCTGGTGGCTGTGTGGCGGCCAGGGAGCACGCCCCGCGGCGATAAGCGGCAGTTGATCCGCAGGATAGCGGGCGTCTATCGCCCACCCGTACGCTGGGGCAATGGCGTCCTGGGCTATTCAAGCGGTTGCAAACTCGTTGCTGGACCTGGCGTTGCCGCCCGCGTGCGCCGGCTGCTCCAGCGAAGGGACGGTCCTGTGCGACTCCTGCAACCGGGAATTGGAGGTCCGGCTGGAACTGCGTGCCGGCGTGCCCCTGGGCTTGCCATCGGAGGTGCCCGTGCCGCTGACGCAACTGGAGTGGTGTGCGCCGTTCTCTGGGACGGTCCGGGTCGCATTGCACCAGCTCAAATACTCGGGCGAGCGGCGGTTGGCGGAGCCGCTGGGGCGGGCCCTTGCGGCCCGCTGGCGGGTGGCCGGAGCCGGCGGCGAGTTGATCGTGCCGGTGCCGGTGCACGCCCGCCGCGCCAGGCAGCGCGGCTACGATCAAGCAGTGCTGCTCGCCAGAGAGACATCGCGCAACCTGCGCCTGCCGTGGCTGCCGGCTCTGGTGAGGACCCGAGCAACGGCCCCGCAATTCGATCTTGGACGCCGCGCTCGCGCGGGCAATGTGGCCGGAGCCTTTGCCCTGGCCGGGCCGCCTGAGCGGCGGGCCGTGGAGGGCGCGTGGATTGTGCTCGTGGACGATGTGGCCACAACCGGCTCCACGCTGGTAGCGTGCGCTGCGGCGCTCTACGAAGCAGGCGCGATGGCCGTGTCGGCGCTCACCGTGGCCCGAGAGCGCTAGGGTCGGCGCCGGGGGTTGCGGCGCACTTGAAGGTTCGCGGCCCGCTACTGGAAACAGGCGAAGCCGGGGACGCTGAGCGGCTCCTATACTTGCGCTCGTAGCAGCGGCTCATCGTGAAATGCGCTCATCTCCGTTGGCCCCGGTCCACTGAGAGTGCGCCATATGTGTTTCGGAGGTCAGTTGTGAGGACGATCGTCAAGGGCAAGAACATCGACGTCCCGGAGCCGGTTAGGCAGTACGCCGAGCGCAAGATGCATCGGCTGGAAAGGCTGCTGGATGAAAGCACGGACGCGGTCGTGGAGCTCTCAAACGAACAGCACCACAACACTGCGGACTCCCAGATCGTAGAGATCACACTAACGGTCGGCGGGCAGACGCTGCGAAGCCACGCTTCCGGGGCCACCTTCCAGGCCAGCCTGGACATCGTGGCGGACCGGATCGAGCGCCAGGCGGTAGACGCGAGAGAGAAGCCCCGCGCCAAGGTTCGGCCGGAAGAGGCCCGCGCCCGCAACGTCGCCGGCGAGGAGCCCGAGACCATGGGAGACGCCGACGTACGCGAGACTCGCATCGTCAAGACCAAGCGTTTTGCCATCGAGCCGATGTTCGAGGAGGACGCGGTCGCGCGAATGGAAGAGTTGGGCCACCACTTCTTCCTCTTCGTGAATGCCGAGTCGGAGAAAGTGTGCGTGATCTACAAGCGCCACAGCGGTGACTACGGCTTGATCGAGCCCATGATCGGGGGCGAGTACACGCCTAACCGGAATGGACATCGGGCCGGCTGAAGAGAGCCGATGGCAGTCACAGGCGCGGGGTCATAGGCATTTGACGCTCGAACAAGAGCGCGGCGCGCGAAGCTGGGTCGTGGCGGGAGTCCCGGCGCGCGTCGAGCGAATCCGCCTGCCCGGCGGACGGCGAGCCGGGGTTCACCTGCCGATGGGCCAGGGCCTGGTGAGCATCGTGGATCGGGCCCATCGGATCGGCGCCTCCACGCTCCAGATCTTCAGCGACAACCCAACGGCTTGGAGGCGCAGGGCCGAACCTCCGCCGGACGCAGAGGCGTTCCGGCAACGCCTGGCCGAGCTGGACATAGGACCCATCGCGATCCACGCCTCGTATCTGATCAACCTGGCCGGTCCCGTTGAGGAGCTCTTCGACAAGTCGGTCGACCTGATGCGCCACGAGATTGCCCATGCCCACGAGTTCGGCGCCCGCTTTGTCAACGTTCACGCTGGATCGCATCGGGGATCAGGGCTGGAGGCAGGCATCCGGCGGCTCGTCGACGGGCTGGAGCGCTGCGCCGACGGTCGGGATGACGGAGCGGATGCGCCGTTGATCGTCCTCGAGAACTCCTCGGGCGGCGGCTTTGCGGTCGGCGCCAAGATCGAGGATCTAACCGCTGTTCTGGACGCAACCGCGGCCCGTGGCATCGGCGACCGAATCGGCTTCTGCCTCGATTCGGCCCATCTTTGGGGCGCCGGCTACGACATCTCGAGGCCGGATCAGGTTGACGAGGTCATCGCTACATTCGACCGGCTCATCGGCCTGCCCAGACTGGCGATGATCCACCTCAACGACTCAGAATCCGGTCTTGGGTCGCGCCACGACCGTCACGCCCACCTGGGCGAGGGGCAGATCGGGCGCGAAGGCCTGGCTCACCTGCTGTGCCACCCCAGTCTGGATCGCGTGACCTACTACCTGGAGACGCCCGGAATGGAGAATGGATTCGACGCCATGAACGTGGCCCGGCTTGGTGATCTTGCGGCAGGCCGACCACTGACACCTCGACCGGCAGCGCTCTCGGGGCCCGAGGGAGAGGGAGAGGGAGGGCTATGAGCCTCTTCTGGCGTCGGCTGGGAAGCTCCATCACCACGAGACTCGGCGCG
>DASVKT010000134.1:0-3407 GCA_036385235.1 Candidatus Limnocylindrales bacterium
GTCGCGTCGGCACCGATGGCAGCCGCGATGCTCGTCTTGAGAGTGTCGGCGGTCAGAGTCCCCATGGAGCCCTGATCCACGAACACAGCAACGGAGATCTTCTTGAGAACTCCGGGCTCGGTGACGATGTGCTGGACCGTCAGAGAGTTGCTGTAGTTGATGGTGACCTGCTGCTTGGAGTAGCCGGTGGCGGCGTCGGTAGAACCGACCGCTGCAGATGCGGCCGCCGACGGGGCCGTGGTGGCAGTGGCCGCGGGCGTCGCAGAGGCGCCGGCGCTGGCGGATGCGGCGGCGGCTGCGGCGGTCGGGTTGGCGCAGAGGCCGGGATAGGACGGCACGCCGGCTGTGTTGGAGTTGGTGCCGGGGATACCGCAGGCGTTGGAGCCGGCGTTGGGACCGTACTGCTCGGTGGTGACGCTCAGGCTTACCGGCGGATTGCTGCCGGTGGGAGCGTATGTCGTGACCTGCTGCTCAACCTTGCTCATGTCCACTTCCGCAGAAACGGCGACCGCAGAGTGGCCCGTCCCAAGAGCGGTGGCGATGAGCATCTCCACCTTGGCCTTGGTCTGCTGCTCGATGAGGTCCTTGGCCTGGGCCGCTGCCGTCGAGGCGGAGTCGACTGCGCCTGCCAGGACGTTGCCCTTGTCGTCGCTGAGGACGATGTTGTCTGTGGAGAGACCCTGAACGGAACGAGCCACGGTGTTGACGATCGCCTGGATCAGGCCGCTGGACGCTTTCTTGCCGCCCGTCATGGAGATGACGACGGCCGCGCTCGCCGGGGTGTCCTCAGAGGAGAGGGCTCCGGTCTGGGCCAGGACGACGGAGACACGGGCGCTGGCGACGCCGTCCATGCTCTGAATGGTCTTGGTGAGCTCACCCTCGATGGCCCGCTGATAGGTCACGTTCTGGTCGAACTGCGACTGGCCGAAGCCCTGGTTGTTGAAGAGGTCCCAACCCTTGGTGTCGCCGCCGCTGGTGGTTGAGACGCCCGCGGCCCCGGCCGCGATCTTGGCATCGCCCAGAGAGTCGACCGGAACCTCGATGGTGGTCCCGGCATCTGTGACCTGATAGGCGATGCCGGCCGCGCGAAGGGCGCCTTCGATCGTGGTGGCATCGGCCGCTGAGACTCCGGTGAAGGCGGCCGTGTAGGTGGGCTTGCTGGCGAACATGACCAGGACGCCGATCATCGCGACGGCAGCCACGGCGGCACCGATGATGCCCAGCCGCTGCGTAATCGAGATCTGCTTGAGAACGCCCTGGAGTTGCTCGTTCATCGCTCAGCCACCCTTAGATCTGGGTCCGCATGATTTCCTGGTAGGCCTCGAGCATCTTGTCCCGCACATCGACGGCAGCCTTGAGGCTCACGGACGCCGACTCCATCTGGAGCATCACGGTGTGAAGGTCGGCCGAGCCGCCGGCGGCGAAGTTGCTCATCGACGCGTCGGCGCTGGTGAGCTGGCCGTTCAAGGAACTGAACGCGCTACTAAGGGAATTGAGGAACGAGTCGCCGGGCGCCTGGCTGCCGGTCAGGGTTCCATCGGTCGCGCCCGTACCGTTGATGGTGGTCGCGCCGGAGATGGCGGAGGTGTTCCCGATGCCGGAGATAGTGGAAGCGCCGGAGATTCCCGACACACCGGAGATGGAGGAGATCGCGCCGATGGCGTTCATTGGTTACGCCTTTCCCAGATCGAGCGCATCGAGCGCCTGCTGCTTGGCCGCCTGAGCGACCGTCGCGTTGACCTGGTAGGAACGGGCGGCTCCCATCATGTCGGCCATTTCTGAGGCAACGTCGACGTTCGGGTAGTTCACGAAGCCCTGAGCGTCCGCGTCCGGGTTGCTGGGGTCATAAGTACGAACGTTGGGCCTGGCCGGGTTGACGATCGCAATCGCCGAGACGCCCTGGGCGGCGGCCATGGGGCCCATCTGCTGGGACTGGAAGACGACCGCTTCCTCCTGATAGGGCTGGCCGGCAACGCCGCCCGCCGTGCGAGTCGTCTGGGCATTCGCGAGGTTGCTCGCAGCGACATCCATCCTGAGGCGTTCAGCCGTCAGGCCGGAGGCTGCGATGCGGATCGTGTCGAAGACACTCATTGGACGCTTCCTCGGCTGTTCGGCGGGCTTTCTTCTGGGTTGGTTGCCTTCCCAGCAGCCTCTCCGAAACCTTTACCATCTTCGGCCGAGCCAAGGTGGCTCGATATCGGGGTCTACCCTTGGACCCGGCGACCATTGGTACGACCCTCGCCCTCGCTAGCGGGCCTCCCCGGGTAGACCCTCCGCCCAGCCCCCTCTTTCGGGCAGTCCGCCAGCGGGGACCCGCTCCGGGCGGTCTCCTAAGCCAGATGGATGTGGCGATTGCGGCCGGCCGTGACGCCGACCCGGCCGGGTGCCCAAACCCAATCCGCCACGGATGCTGCGGCCATACACTGACGCACATGGAAGAGAGGACGATCGCCCGGCACCTGGCAGGGGCCGAGCTATGGGCGCGCATCGAACGCGCCGACTCCGCCTCGCTGCCACCGGAAGAAGGGGCGCCTGCTAACTGGGCATCGAAACCACTCGCTGCACTGGTCGCCGGCTGGGAAGACGGCGAGCCCTTCTGTGCCTCCATCTGCTCCACGGACGTCGGCCTGCAGTTCTGCCGCCGCTGCCCCGAGAAGCTGGCCGCACGAGTCCTGGCCACCGGCCACGCCGCCAAGGGCCCCTGCCAGGCCGGCGGCACGCTCCTGGGCTTCCCGGCACCGCGCGGCTCGCGAAACACCGTTGCCATCCTGAGAGTCGGCCCGCCCAGTCAGAAGGAGGCGGCGGCCGTCGCCGACAGAACGAGAGTGGCTCCGGGTGCGCTGCGCCGAGCCGCCCGCCAAACGCCGCCTCCGGACGCAAGGGCCGCTCTGGCCGCGGCCCGGCTCCTGCGCGATCCCGCCTTTCTCTTCGAGTGGCAGGTCCAGCAGAGGTCGCGTGGCTCGGACAGGCGCCGCACCGCAACCGCCGCACTCGCCCAGATGGTTGCCACCAGCGAAGAGTTCTACGAGCTGTACAGAGACTCCCAGAAGCAGCGGCGCGAACTCGCCCGCAACCAGCACCGCCTCGATCAGCTCGCCCGCCAGACGTTGCAAGCCAGCGACCTGGAGCGAGCCCGGATCGCCCACCAGATCCACGACACCGCCGCCCAATCCATGGTCAGCGCCTTCAGGTTCCTGGATGCGGCCCGTGCCTACGCGGCCTCCCATCCCGGCGAGTCGATCGAGACATACCTGGAGAACGCGTCGGACAGACTGGTCACGGCTATCAAGGAAGTCCGGGCCGTTCTGACCGACCTGGTGCCTCCGGGGCTGGAAGAACTCGGTCTGGGCCAGGCGATCGAGAGCCGAATGAGGTCGCTGGCCACGGAGTCGGGCATGGAGATGAAG
>DASVKT010000135.1:0-10103 GCA_036385235.1 Candidatus Limnocylindrales bacterium
TTCTTCGCCAGCAGCGCGGTATACCCAATCTCGATCATGCCGGACTGGCTGAAGGTCGTCGCGCATGTCAATCCGCTGACCTACCAGGTGGATGCCCTGCGCGAGTTGATGCTCAGCAACTCGGACTTGAGCCTGTCGTCCATTGCGGTGGACTTCGGCGTCCTGACGTTCACCACGATCCTGCTGATCGCCATCGCGGCTCGGCTGTATCCACGGCTGGCGCAGTAGCGGTCCGGCGCCGGCCGCGGGCGGCCGAGCTAGCGGCTCGGTCTCGTATGCGTCAGCTCTAGGTCCGCATCGGAGATCGTTCTGAGCACCTGGGCCTTCTGGGCATCGACGCGATCCAACGCGGCATAGACCTCGCTCCAGGCCTCGCGGAGCATGGCAACGCGACCTTCCGGCCCAGAGACGCCGGCCTCCAGCGCGGCGGCCTGGTCGCTCAGCGTGCTCGCGGCCTGACGCGCGGCCTCCAGCTGACCCAGGGCAATCCTCTGGCTCGCAGCCGCACCGGCAACCATGACCGCCGTCCGAAGAGCGGCCGTCGTGGTGCTGATCGCAGATGCAACCGCCCGGATCACCTCCGCATTGTTGTTCTCCACGATTCGCAGAGCCGCGTAGCCCTGCATCACGATCGCGAGCTGGGTGAGGATCTCCTGGTGCCGCCGCCGGACGACGAGCAGCACATCCAGGCGGAGCGAGTTGGCGCGTTCCGGCGAGTCGGGCGCCATGGCCTCTATCCGGGCCGCCAGGTCCTCGTCCAGGCGGCCGGCCAGGAAGGCGTACTGGCGGAGCGTTTCCATCTCCGTCGCCAACGACGCCTGCTCCGTAAGGATCGCGGCGTTGTCTTGCTCCAGGGCGAGCCGGCCCTCTGTCAGCGAACTCAGCAACGCGTCCACCTTGGGCTTCGACTTGGCAAAACGATCGAAGTAGCGATCCAGTTCGACCAGTTCATCGCGATTGGAGCGCTTCCCGCGGGACTTGATCGTGGCCGGGTCAAGGCCCGCGGCGGCCTTGCGCAGATCCGACAGCTGGCGCGCCAGCGGCGCCTTCGCGGCGAGCAAGCCCCGCATCGCCTGGAATCGGCGGTCCAGCAGCCGACCGCTCAGGGCGGAGGTGGCGGTGAAATCCCGGGCTCCGAGCTGCCCGATTGCGGCTACGGACCGCCCGAATTCGGGGCCGCCGGGCGCCAGAGACGTTATGGAGTCCAGATACTGGGCGACGAGCGCCTCAATCCGCTCAACGGCGCGCGGGTCGATGGCCGACACCCTCGCTGCCGCTTCCGAGGCATCGGAAAAGGAACCCGGCGGAGCCTCAGGCTTCGCCGGGTTCTTGGAGTTGCGCAGTGGACTCACAGAGCCAACGGGGCGTCTACCCCTGAGGCGCGTTGGGCGCCGCGGGAGCGTTCGCCGGCTTCGCGACCGGCTTGGGGGCCGGAGCGGGAGCCTTCGGCGCGGCAGGCTTGGCAGCCGGAGCGTTTTCGTTGCCGTCGGGGTTAAGGAGCAGAGGAGTGATCGTCTTGCGGGCGATTGCCGCCAGGGCACCGGCCTGCTGGATCACTTCTCCGAGGGCGCTCGTGACACCCTGGGCGCCGTTGAGGACCGTGAACTGGCTGATGTGCCCAAACGGCTCAGCCGCGGCGCGGATGATGTCCGGCATCGTCTGAGCGATCTGCTGGGCGATGACGGCTTCCTGGTTCTGGCTAAGGGCTGAGGCTCGGCTTTCGATACCGGCTGCCTCTGCCATTGCCTTGGCCTTGATCGCGTCTGCCTCGGCGAGACCGCGGGCCTTGATCGCGTCGCCGTCGGCCTGGCCGTTGACGCGCGTGGCATTGGCCTGAGCCTCTGCCTGAACCTTGACTGCCGCGGCCTGGGCCTCGGCGGCAAGACGGACTTCCTGCGCAGCGGCTTCAGCCTGGCGAATTCGAACGTCGCGACCGGCTGCGGCGAGAGTGGTCTGGCGGTACGCCTCGGCATCGGCCGGCTTGCGCACATCTACCTGGAGCTGCATTTCCTTCTGCTGTGCCTGCAACTCGGCGACACGGGTTTCCTGCTCAACGACAGCCTGGCGAGCCTGTGCCTCGGCCAGAGGACCCTGCTGGGAGGCCATCCGCTGGGCCTTGTCGATTTCCGCCTGGAAACCGGCCTTCTTGATCTCCGTGCCCCGGATGGACTCGGCGATCTGCCCCTGGGCCGTCTGCTCCTGGGCAACGGCGGTCTGGTCTGCCTGAGCGCGCGCGATGCGGGCGTCCTGCTCGACCGCGGCCTGATGCGGGACGGCCAGATTCTCGATGTAGTTGGAGGGACTGGTGATGGACTGGATCTGGAACGAGTCGATGACCAGACCGAAGGACTCCATCTCCGAAGTACAGCGATCCCGGACCTGCTGGGCGAACTTGTCCTGGTCGCTGATCATTTCCTCGACGGTCATCGAGCCGGCAATGGCGCGAAGATGGCCGACGAAGACGTTCTGCACCTTGGACTCGAGCTCGGCGGCCGGGCGGTCCAGGAAGCGGCGGGCGGCATTGGCGATGGAGCGATAGTCGTCACCGACCTTGTAGACGATGACGCCGCGCAGATCCAGGCGGATCTTCTGCTGGCTGACGCAGGGGACAGTGACCTCGCTCTCGTGGGCCATCAGCGAGAGAGCGCGGACCTTGGACAGTCCCGGCATCACGATGGCGCCGCCGCCGGTGATGATCTTGAACCGCATGCTCTCGCCGGCAACCTGGCCGGCCGAATGTCCGCGCGAAACGCCCGAGATGATCAGGGCCTCGTCCGGCTCGGCGATGCGCCACGCCATCTTGAACAGCATCAGGACGATTACGAGGAAGAGGATTACGCCGCCGGCAACGATCGCGGCGGTCATTTCGAAGGAAGTCATCGCGGAAGCCTCACAGTATCGGTCGGCGCCACCTCAACGGTTCTTCCCCCCAAGCTGCCGACCACTAGCACCTGGGTATGCTTCCTGATAGTTGCCTCGGGATCCGCCGCGGACGCCATGAACCTCTCCGTCCCTTGTCGGACCTCGATCAGCACCTCGCCGAGGTGCCCCGGGGTGATGTCCGCCGTGACGCGCCCCATCTTTCCGATGACGTCGTATGACACTCTGTTTCTCCGAACGTGCCTTGAAATGCCTGCCCATGGTAATGCTTCCCCGGCCCCGGGTCGGGGGTTGTTTGCCGTCTTGGGCGGGCCGTCTGGCGTTCCCACCAAGCGTAAGACCACGGCCGCGTGCCGGAGGTTCGGTCCCGTCGGCTCTATCTCCCCAGAATGCCAACGGCCCGCCCCGGGGATCGGGCGGGCCGTCTTGTTGGCGCGAGAGGAAGCTACTTCCAGTAGCCGGTCACATCCAACGAAATATCCGCACTGCACCCCGCAGCCCCATGCCAGACGATGGATACCTTGCCGTTCGTCGCGGAACTCAGCTTCACATCGAAGTCATTGGCCGCTCCGTTGACGCTCGCGACCGAGTTGCTATACTCATTTCCGATGCATTTGGTCGGAATTAGGCAGGAGCTCCAAACTGGCCACTAGGACGTACCACAGCACCGGCGCCGTCTCCTTCTCCACGAAGGGCGAGTACGGCGTGCGCCTGATGGCCCAGCTCGCGCGCCGGCACGGAACCGGCCCGGCAAGCCTCACGGACATCGCCGAGGAAGAAGACCTGCCCCGGGCGTATCTGGAGCAACTGGTCATCAGCCTTCGGGACGCGGACCTCGTGCAGAGCACGCGCGGCGCCCACGGCGGCTACGAACTCACACGCGCGCCCGAGCTGATCGTCATGGCCGACGTCCTGCGAGCCCTTGAGGGGCCCATCGCGCCGATGATCTGCGCCACAGACGATCCAAACCACACGGTCTGCTCGCGGAGCGGCCACTGCACCGTCAACTTCATGTGGCTGCGAGTCCGCGACGCCATAGCCGGTGCACTGGATTCGATGACCCTGGCGGACCTTGTTCCTTCCGTTGCCAGGATCGACCAGGCAGCCGCCCCGCTGCCGATAACTGCTAGTCCCATTTCCCTCGCCGACTAGGCGAGCCGTCGGCCCCCGCCGCCCAAGGAGCAATCGAGTCACCGTGAGCGACCAAGACCTCGTCATCCGAGACCTTCATGTGGCCCCGGCCGCCAAGCCCGAACACGAGATCCTCAAGGGGATCGATCTGACCGTTCGCAAGGGCGAAGTCCACGCCATCATGGGCCCGAACGGCTCCGGCAAGACCACGCTGGCCTACGCCCTGATGGGTCACCCGGCGTACATCGTCAAGTCCGGCGAGGTTCTCTGGCAGGGCCACGACCTGCTCAAGCTCTCCGCCGACAAGCGGGCCAGGCTGGGCATGTTCCTCGCGTTCCAATACCCCATGGCCATCCCCGGCCTCTCCGTGGCGAGCTTCCTGCGCTCGGCGATCAACGCCCGCCGCTCCGGCCTGACGCCTGATCCGGCCATCGACCCGACGGACGCATTCCGGGGCGGCATCAAGATGGGCGAGTTCCGCAAGCTCGTCAAAGAGAAGATGGCCCTTCTCAAGATGGACGAGTCGATCGCCTCGCGATACGTCAACGAAGGCTTCTCCGGCGGCGAAAAGAAGCGCCTCGAGATGCTCCAGATGGCCGTTCTCCAGCCCGAGATGGCGATCCTGGACGAGACGGACTCAGGCCTGGACATCGACGCCCTGCGCATCGTGGCCGAAGGCGTGAACGCCATGCTCAACCCGAACATGGGTGTGCTGGTGATCACTCACTACCAGCGCCTGCTGGACTACATCAAGCCGGACGTCGTCCACGTCCTGGCCGCCGGCCGAATCATCCTGACAGGTGGCAAAGACCTGGCCCTGCGCCTCGAAGATGAGGGTTATGCGCCGATCCTCGCCGCGGCCGGCCTGGAAGGCGTGACCGATGAGGCTCCTGCGGGCGAGGCTCCTGCGGGCGAGGCTCCTGCGGGCGAGGCACCCGAGGTGGCCGAGCCGGTAGTGGAGACGGCCCGCTAGGCGGGCAGACATGCCGGACACCACCGCCTCCTCCACGCGGATCGATCCGCGCGTCCTGCGCGCCGATTTCCCGATCCTCTCCACCGTCAATCGCTTCGGCAAGCCGCTGGTCTACCTGGACAGCGCGGCCACGAGCCTCAAGCCGCGCGCCGTCATCGACGCCGTGGACGGCTATAACGCCGTTTACTCCTCAAACATCCACCGCGGCATCTACGAGATCGCGGAGCGCGCAACGGGCGCATACGAAGCCGCCCGCGAATCGGTCGCCCGGCTGATCAACGCGCCCGAGGCGGCCGAGGTCGTCTTCGTCCGCAACGCCACCGAGGCGATCAACCTGGTCGCCTATTCGTGGGGCCGGCGCAACGTCGGCCGGGGCGACACCATCGTCCTGACGGAGATGGAACATCACGCCAATCTCGTGCCGTGGCAGATCCTGGTCCAGGAGAAGGACGGCGATCTGGAGTTCATCCCGATCACGGATGACGGCATTCTCCAGCTCGACGTCTTCCAGGCGCTGCTCCACCTGCGGCCCAAGCTCGTGGCATTCACCCACGTCTCGAACATGCTGGGCACGGTCAACCCCGTCCGCGAGCTGACCGAGATGGCCCACAAGGCCGGCGCCCTCGTCCTGATCGACGGCGCCCAGGCCGTGCCGCATGTCCCGGTGGACGTCCAGGAGATCGGGGCGGACTTCTACGTCTTCTCCGGCCACAAGATGCTTGGTCCCACCGGCTCCGGTGCCCTCTGGGCGCGCCGTGAATTGCTCGAGGCCATGCCGCCCTTCCTCACCGGCGGCGACATGATCCGCGAGGTCCATCTCCGCCGCTCGGACTTCAACGACATCCCCTACAAGTTCGAAGCCGGCACACCGGACATTGCGGCAGCGATCGGGCTGGGGGCGGCCGCCGAGTACCTGATGGCGCTGGGCATGGATAACGTCCGAGCCCACGAGCAGGAACTCACGCGCTACGCGATGACCACACTCTTGCGCGAAGTTCCCGGCATCGAGATCTACGGGCCGGACGCGGGTTCGCGAGGCGGAGTTGTGGCGTTCAACCTGCCGGGCATCCATCCCCACGACGTGGCCCAGATCCTGGACCGCTCGGGGATTTGCGTCCGGGCCGGCCACCACTGCACCATGCCACTCCACGAGCGCTTCGATCTGGCGGCCACCGCCCGAGCAAGCTTCAACGTCTACACCGTGCCCGAGGAGATCGACGCGCTGGTAGTTGGGCTGCGCGAAGTCGCGCGCATTTTCGAACGCGAACCCGGCAGGCTGGGCTAGGCGGTATCCTCGACCCGATGGACGATCTCTACCGCGACTACATCCTGGAGCACTACCGGCGCCCGCACAACTTCGGCGTGCTGGAAGCCCCCACCGCAAGCTACGAGGGCGCCAACCCACTCTGCGGCGACCGGATCACGATGATGCTCGGCATCAAGGACGGTGTCGTCAGCGAAGTGGCCTTTACCGGCCGCGGCTGCGCCATCAGCCAGGCCAGCGCCTCGCTGCTGACCGACGAAATCAAGGGCAAGACCGTCGCCGACGTCGAGAAGCTGACTCCGGACGATCTTCTGGACCTGATTGGCATCGAGATCAGCCCGGCTCGACTCAAGTGCGCCCTGCTGTCGCTGGACACCGTGGCCCACGCTCTGGCCAACGAAGCCTCGAAGACCCGCGAGACCTGACCCCGGCAAGGCTCATTCGGCCCGGCCAATTGGGACCATCGAGGCGCTGCCACCGAGAGCCGCGGCAAAGTACCCTTCGACTTGATTGGCCCGAGCATTGGCTTGGGATGGACATTCTGTCAGTCGGAGAGACACTGGTGGTCAAAGCTGATCGCAGGGAGTCGATGAGTCTCTTCGGTTCGCTCGGCGCGGCCCGCGCGGCGCGGATGTGGCGCGAGGTCGCCGACCGCGTGTACTACCGCCGTTTCGTCGACTTCAACGTCACCGTAGGCCTGATTGTGGGCGACGACTCTGCGCTGGTCGTCGACACTCGGGCGTCCGAGCGGCAGGGCCGCGAGTTGATCGCCGAGATCCGCTGGATCACCCAGAACCGGCTGATCGTCGCCAACACACATCACCACTACGACCACGTCTTTGGCAACCACGCCTTCCTGCCCGGAGAGATGTGGGGCCATGAGCAGTGCGCCGCCCGCTTGCGAGCCGACAGCCGGACCACCCAACTCGCTCTGGCCGCGGCGATGCCGGAAGTCGCCCACGAATACACCGAGACCCATGTCACGCCCCCGACCAAGACATTCCGCCAAAGCGTTTCGCTGGACTTGGGCGGCCGAAAAGTCGACCTGACCCACTTTGGGCGAGGGCACACAGACAACGACATCGTTGCCGTGGTCCCGGATGTCCACGTGGTCTTCGCCGGCGACCTGATCGAGCAGGGCGGCCCGCCATCCTTTGAGGATTCCTATCCGATGGATTGGCCCGGGACGCTGGGGAGGTTGCTTGACGTGGCACTTGGCCCGGTTGTGCCCGGGCACGGTGAAATCGTCACCAAGTCGTTCATGGAAGGGCAGCTCGCCGATCTCGCCGCCCTGGCCCAGCTGGCGCGACGCGTCCGGTTCGACGGCGGTTCGGCCAACGATGCGCTGCCGCTCTCCCCGTTCCCGGCCACAGTGGCGCGAACGGCGCTGACCCGGGCTTTCGCCCAGCTCGCCGGGGAGTTGTAGGGCGGGCCAAGTGGTGGCGCCGGCTCAGGCCGCGGGCTAAGTGGTGGCGCCGGCTCGGGCCGCGGGCCAAGTGGTGGCGCCGGCTCAGGCCGCGGCCTCAGGCCCCGACCAGGCTCGCCGCTTCGCGGGCAACCACCAGATCCTCGCGGGCGACGATCCGCAGCACCGACGGACCGCCGGGCGCGCGACCGGGCGCCGCGCCGGAAGCCGGGCCCACCGCCGGCAGGATGGCGTCCTCGCTCGCGGCCGAGTCGGCAATCGAGGCCACGCCGATCGCCGGGTCCACCGCCGGCACGCCGATCGCCGCCACGCCGATCGGGGCCACGCTGATCGCCGCCACGCCGATCGGGGCCACGCCGATGGACCCGAGCCTGTCGACGATCCTCGCTCGAACCGACCCCGCGTTCTCGCCGATGCCGCCCGTAAAGACGAGTGCATCCAACCTGGGGAGCGCCGTGGCTGCGGCCGCTATGCATTCAGCCGCGCGGCGCTCGAAGAGTCGGAGGGCGAGAGTGGCCGGGCCGTCGCCCGTGGCTTCCAACCGCAAGAGCTCGCGCGCATCCGAAGTCCGGCCGGAGACGCCGAGCAGGCCCGACTGATGATCTAACTCTTCGGCCAGTTCCGACGGATCGAGGCGGCCGGTCCGCAGCAGATAGAGCATCACCCCGGGGTCGATTGAGCCGGCCCGCGTACCCATCATCAGGCCCTCGAGCGGGGTCATGCCCATCGACGTGGCCACAGAGCGCCCGCCTTCAACAGCAGTGACGGAGCAGCCGCTGCCCAGATGGGCCACAACCGTCCGCAGCTCCTTGACGGGGCGAGCCAGGAGCGCGGCCGCCCGTTCGGCCGACCACGCCACGGACATGCCGTGGAAGCCGTAGCGGCGGACGCCCCACTCGCTGAACCACTTGTCCGTGACGGGGTAGCGGTAGGCCTCTTCCGGCAGGGTGGCATGGAAGGCAGTGTCGAAGACGGCCACGTGCGGGAGGTTCGGAAGCGCGGCGAGGCCGGCGGTCATCGTGGCCGCTGCCACTCCGTTGTGGAGCGGGGCCAAGTCCCGGAGAGTTGTGACCTGGGCGATTACGTCCGGCGTGACTCGCACGGGCTGACGGAACGTGGCGCCGCCGTGGACCACGCGATATCCCACGGCGCTCAGCGACTTGGCAGAAACGCCCGCGGCCTCGTACTTGGCGACGAGGGCGCGGATATCGTCCGCGGGATCGTGGCCGGCCGTAGCGTCCACTCCCCAATCGACACCGAGCTGGGCGAGGGGCGCCAGGTCCGCCTCGCCAGTGGCGGGCACGCGACCATCCGGACCGACCGCCGGGATCCTGGCCGTTTCGATGACGCTCGACTTGAGCGAGCTGGAACCGGGGTTGAGGACGAGTACGCGCATGAGTGAAGGCTAGCGGGTTGCTTGCCCCTTCGCCGGGGCCCGAACCGCCGTCGCGGCCACGAACTCCGCATCCGTCGGCGTGGCCCCCAGCCCCATCCGCGCACCCGCCACGGCCGGCAGGGGCGGCTCCAGATTCGCAGCGCGCAACTCACTCCAGGCCGATTCGGCGAACGCAACCTGGGGCGGCCCGTCCATAACCACGCGGCCTTCCCGCATGACCACCACCCGCGAGAACGATTCGGCCACGAAGCGCATGTCGTGGCTGATCGCGATGACCGTCCGCCCTTCGGCGACGGCACGAGAAACAACGCCGCGGACCCGGGCCACTCCCCGGGCGTCCTGACCGGTGGTGGGTTCGTCCAAGACGAGGACTGGCGTCCGCATCGCCAGCACCGACGCCAGAGCGAGCAGCTTACGGCGGGAGTAACCCAGGTCGTACGGATTGGCGGAGGCGTCGGCCCCGAGGCCAACCTCCGCCAGCGCGGCCTGGACTCTCGCTTCCAGCTCGCTCCCGCGCAGTCCCAGATTGCGCGGCCCGAACGCAACCTCAGCGGAGACGCGCCCAGAGAAGAGCTGGCGGTCCGGGTTCTGGAAGGCCAGTCCCACCAGGCCGGCCAGCTTGGCAACGTGCGTATGACGAGTGTCTCTACCGTCGATCAAGACGCGCCCTGACGTCGGGCGAAGCAGACCGTTGATGTGCCTCACGAGCGTCGACTTCCCAGAGCCATTCTGGCCCACGATGGCAACCGACTCTCCGGGCCCGATCCGCAGACCGACGCCGTCCAGCGCCTGCGTGCCATCCGGGTAGGCGAAAGAGACCGACTCGAATTCGACCGGAGGCACAGCGACCGACTCGGTCATGCGATCGCCTCTGCCAGGGCGGCAGTCCACTCGATGCCGGCGCCCCGGACTGCACGCTGCAGGCGAGCCGCCGAGGGCGGTTCGACCCCAAGGTCGAGCAGCTTCGGGTCGGCGAGCACGGTGGCGGCGGAGCCGTGGAGCACGATGGAACCACGTTCCAGAACCGCTACTT
>DASVKT010000136.1:0-4838 GCA_036385235.1 Candidatus Limnocylindrales bacterium
GACTGCCCGCTCGTGGACCCGGCCGTCGTGGCCAAGGCCGTTCGCCTTTTCGCCGAGAAGAGCCCGCCGATCGTCTACGTCGGCTTCGACAAGAGCTATCCCGAGGGCCTCGATGTCGAAGTCGTCGCCTTCGGCGCCCTCAAGACCGCCTGGCGCAAGGCGAAGCTGCAGTCCGAGAGGGAGCATGTTACGCCGTTCATCTGGAAGCAGCCGGAGCGGTTCCCGCAAGATCGGATCAGGAACGGCGACGAGCCCGCCCACGAGCATTGGAGCGTGGACCGGCTGGAGGACTACGAGTTCGTGAAGGTCGTCTACGCCGCGCTGGACCGGGCGGGCGCACCCGGCACCCCGTTCAGCATGGACGAAATCCTCGGCCTGCTGAGCGCACACCCGGAGCTGCGGCAACTCAACGCCGGCATCAATGCCCACGAGGGCTACCTCAAGTCCATCCGCAACGACTGCGCCACTGAGGTCTCCGCCTGAGCCATGACCGGACCCAGGCCCGCGCCGCTGAACATCATCAAGTCCAAGGCCTGGTGGGAGCGAGCCGCCCGCGTCATACCGAGCGGAACCCAAACTCTGTCCAAGGGGCCGGACCAGTTCGTGCGCGGCGTTTCGCCGATTTTCCTGGAGCGCGGCAAGGGCAGCCACGTCTGGGACGTGGACGGAAACGAGTTCATCGACTACCCGATGGCCCTGGGGCCGATCCTGCTCGGCTACGACTATCCGGCGGTAACCGAGGCAGTCTGCCGACAAGCCCACGAAGGAACGACCTTCACCCTGATGCATCCACTCGAGGTGGAGGTCGCGGAACGTCTCTGCGCCTTGATCCCGAGCGCCGAAATGGTGCGGTTTGGCAAGCGCGGCGCCGACGCAACGTCCGCCGCGGTTCGTGCGGCGCGGGCATTCACAGGCCGCGAGCAGATCGCCTATTGCGGCTACCACGGGTACCAGGACTGGTTCGCGATCACGTCGTCGCGCAACGCCGGCATCCCCGGGGTTCACGGCGAGTACATCCACGCCTTCGAGTACAACGACCCGGGGTCGCTGGAGCGCCTGTTCGCCGAACACCCCGGCAAGATCGCGGCCGTGATCATGGAGCAGCCCGGCATCGAGCCGGTGGACGGCTTCCTGAGCCGCGTCGGCGAGATTGCCCACAAGCACGGCGCGGTCTTCATCCTGGACGAGATCGTGACCGGCTTCCGGTACGCCAAGGGCGGCGCGCAGGAGATCTGCGGCGTCCGGCCCGATCTGACCTGCCTCGGCAAAGGCATGGCCAACGGCTATCCGATATCGGCCGTCGTTGGGCGGCGCGACGTCATGATGGCCTTCGGGACGGCGTTCTTCTCCACCACGTACGGCGGCGAGACCCTCTCTCTGGCGGCGGCCAAAGCCACGATGGACGTGCTGGACAGCGAACCGGTGATCGATCACCTCTGGCGTCAGGGCCGGCGGCTCCGCGCCGGGATACTGGACGCGGCCGGCGAGTGGAAGATCCCGCTGAAGCTCGGCGGCAACCCGCCGCGCTCTGGAGTGACGTTCCAGGGCGAGGACGGCAAGGACTCGTTCGAGCTCAAGACCCTGTTCATGCAGGAGACCGTGAAGCGCGAAATTCTGTTCGGCGGACCGATCTTCATCACGTACTCGCACACGGACGAGGACATAGACCGGACGCTGGATGCGGTTTCGGAGGCCTTCCGGGTGATGCGGCAGGCCCTGGACGCCGGAGCCGTCGCTCCGTTCCTGGAGGGCGGAGTCGTCGGGGTTGTGTTCCGGCAGCGGGACTAGGGAGTGGATCGCGGCGTCCTGATCCGATGCGACGGCTCTCACGAACTGGGGCTCGGACACGTGGTGCGGTGTCTCGCCCTGGCGCAGGTACTGCGCGACGGGCACGGGCGCAAAGTGACCTTCGCGATGCGCTCCGACCCCTTGGGCATCGGACTGGTTCGAGAGGCCGGGTTTTCGGTTATCGAACCGCCGTCCGATCGCGACTTCGACTACGTGGCCTGGCTGACGGTCGCCATCCGCGAGGCGAAGGCCGAGACGCTCGTAGTCGATGTTCGCGACGACCTCACGACCTCTGATCTCCGCGCGGTCCAAGGGCAAACCGACGTTCGCATCGCCGCCATAGACGATGCCACCGACCGCCGCCTCGCTACCGACCAGGCCTTCTACCCGCCGGTGCCGCAGGCCCTCGCCCTGGAGTGGGCCGGCTTCAACGGGCAAGTGCACGTCGGCTGGGAATGGGTTCTGCTGCGGCCTGATTTCGCGGCTGACCCGGTTCGGGACGGCCGTAGACGCGGCCAGCCCGGCCGGGGGCCCGGCGAACCGCCCGTTGTTCTCATCTCGATGGGCGGCAGCGATCCGGCCGGACTCACGCTGGTCGCCCTTCGGGCGCTCGCGCTGGTGCCGAGGCCGGTCCAGTGCGTCGTTCTGATCGGCCGGGGCTTTCGCCAAGATGCGGAGCTCGCCGAGTTGCTCAACTCCGCCCTGCATGAGACCGCCGTGGTCCGCAATGGGGACGTCCGCGCCCAGATGCTCGCCGCCGACATGGCGGTTCTCTCCTTCGGCGTGACCGCGTACGAGGCGGCGGCCTGCGCGCTTCCCGCGGTTCATCTCTGCCTCACTCCGGACCACGCGATATCCGCCTCGGCCATGGATCAGGCCGGGATCGCCGTCTCGCTGGGCCTGGCCGACGATGTCGCCGATGCGGACGTGGCCAAGGCCGTTGAGTCGATGCTTGCGGACGCCGCCGGTCGCGCGGCGATGGGTGCCCGGGCGAGAAACCTGGTGGACGGGAATGGGGCCGCCAGGATCGCCGACGTGCTGACGGGCGAGACGGGATGACCGAACCACGCGCCTGGCAGGAACACTCCGGCCCGGTCATCGACTCCGTCGGCGAATTCGACGTCATCGAGTGTGAGGCGTGCCGGTTCAAGCACGTCGTGCCGCTGCCATCGCCAGAAGAACTCGACGCCGTCTACCGGCAGGATTACTACTCCACCGAAAAGCCGCTCTATCTGGAGCGCACGGCCGAGGACGCCGATTGGTGGGAGACGGTCTTCTCCGACCGCTACGACACTCTCGAGGAACTGCTGCCACCGACGCGGCGCCGTCTGCTGGACATCGGATCCGGTCCGGGCGCGTTCCTCGCCCACGGCAACAAGCGCGGGTGGCGAACGCTCGGCGTCGAGCCGTCGCACCAAGCCGCCGAGCACAGCCGGTCGATCGGGCTGGAGGTCGTCGAGGAATTCCTCACGCCGGAGAACGCCGGGCGGCTCGGGCAGTTCGACGCGATCCACGCCAGCGAGGTGTTCGAGCATCTTCCGGATCCACGCCAGATGGCGGGCCTGCTCTTCGATCTGCTGGCGCCGGGTGGCGTGGCCTGCATCTGCGTTCCCAACGACTACAGCCCGATCCAGGCCACTCTCCGCAGCGGCGGCTTCGCGCCGTGGTGGCTGGCCCCACCTCACCACCTCAACTACTTCGACGGCGATTCTCTGGCCCGGCTTCTCACCGGGGCCGGCCTGGAGATCGTTCTCCGCGAAGCAACCTTCCCCATCGATCTGTTCCTGCTGATGGGCATGAACTACATCGGCAACGACAAACTCGGGCGGCGCTGCCACGGCATGCGCAAGAAGTTGGAGCTGAACCTGGCCGCCACCGGCCGCAACGATCTCAAGCGCAACCTCTACCGCAAGCTCGCCGAGTTGAACATCGGGCGCGAGGTCGTGGTGTATGCGGTGAAGCCGACGCCCGGCGCGTAGTGTGGTGCTGCAGCCCCACGCAGTCTCAAGTTATGGTCGGGGCGAGAGGAGTGGCGCCCAGGCTAACCCGGTCATCGGGGATCTGGATCCCGCGTCTCTACCGCGGCCGTGTCCTCGTGACCATGGGCGGCGCCAGGCCACCGCTGCTCTCGGCGCGCTCTGCATGACGCGCGACGATCTTCGCGCGTGTTACATCGGACGTGTTGGCCGTGTGGTCGGATCGCGCGGAGTAGGCCGGCACTTTCCAACTGGGACACCAATTGTGTCGGCTTCGGGGCAACCGGGCCGCTGGTTAGGTGTCTCGTGGAGCTGGCGTTGTCGTGTCGGCCAGATTCCCCGGCGAACCAGCGATGCTCGGCGTAGTGAGGGCACCGGGTTCGCCTGGGTAACCTACTTGAAGGGATCCATGATCGAATCAGGCGGAGGCGTAGCGGTGAACGCGTCGTGCTTCGTGGTCTCCGTTCGAAGCGCCGTTACCGCGTAATAGGCCTTCGCCACGAAGGGGCGGCCATCCGCGCGAAGCTCGGCAAGCCCTTGGGACCTTGCGTCGTCCCCACCATAGACATATATGGCGTACGGCACGTTCCCAATGTCGCAACCGAAGCGCCAGGACGTCGGAGACACGGGCGGAAGTTCGTTGTCGAAGTTCCCACATCCCGCGTTCGAGGCAAGCGAGAAGGCCACATCTTCGGCTTGGGACGCAGTCGTAGGCAGGGTGTCCGGCGGCAGTTTGCCATGGAACCAGGTCGAGTGACTCAGCCCCACGACGAGCATTACCGCAAAGACGACCCCGCAGAGAAGGAGGACGATGCCAATGGCCTTCGTAACGATTCGACGCATGCTCAACCCCTAACCCGACGCGAACCGCCAATTCTGAGAGCAATAGCGGAGCGGGATCGCGCGAACTGACCGATCCCGCTCCGAGATACCCGGAGACTAGAAACCTCCTCCGCCCCCAATTGGCGGATTGCATCCGTGCGCTATCGTGTCGGCCAGGCTGGTATGCGGCCGATACGTGTCGAGGTCATACGTGGCATGACCGGTAATCCATACGATCAGCGCAACCATCTG
>DASVKT010000137.1:0-11270 GCA_036385235.1 Candidatus Limnocylindrales bacterium
CGACAGCGCATTAGTCGCGAAGCGAGTTAAGCGCAAAGCGGCCGGACTCCCGGCGAGTCGGCCGGCGCCACGGAACAACGAACACGGCAATACAAGAGGACGAGCGATGTTGCTGCAGATCGAAGAGCTGACAAAGGTCTACCGAAACGGAACCCGCGCCAACGACGGCATCAGCCTTGCCGTCGGCGAAGGCGAGGTCTTCGGCCTGCTCGGTCACAATGGCGCAGGCAAGACGACCCTGGTCAACCAGGTCGTTGGGCTGCTGCGCCCCACCTCCGGCGCGATCCTGGTGGACGGCCGGGACATGGTCGCTGACCCGGGCCTGGCCCGGCGGCTCTGCTCCTTCCAGGCCCAGGCTCAGGTCCCAATCGACGGACTCACGCCTCGCCAGGCGATCGATCTCCTCGGCCAGCTGCGGGGAGCCTCAAAGTCGGACGTCCGGCGTCGCCGCGAACGCCTGATCGACGCCCTGGATCTGGGTGAGTGGCTGGACGAGGACGCGGCCAAATTGTCCGGTGGAGTCAAGCGGCTCGTGGCCTTCGCCATGGCCGCCGTCGTCCCCGGCCGCGTGGTTATGCTCGATGAGCCCACCAACGACGTTGATCCGGTTCGGCGCCGCCTGCTCTGGCGCCAGGTCCGGACACTCGCAGACCACGGCGCCGCCGTTCTGCTCGTGACCCACAACGTCATCGAGGCCGAGCGGTCCGTGGATCGGTTGGCAATCATGGACGAGGGCAAGGTCATCGCCGAAGGGACGCCGTCTGGCCTGAAGGGCCGGCTCGGTGCCGCCCTTCGCCTGGAGCTGGTTCTTGATCCGGATGCTGCCGAGACGCCTGTGTCGCCCTTCGGGCTGTCGGCCGTGCCGGTCGGCAATCGACTCATGGTCGGCGTCCCGATGGATGCCGCAGGCCAGGCCGTGGCATGGGCCGAGTCGCTGAAGGCAGCCGGCTCGGTGGAGGAATTCACCCTCGGGCCGGCCACTCTCGAGGATGTTTACGTTGCCCTGGTGGGTGGCGCGGAAGCCGCGCGTACCCAGGCTGAGGAGGTCTTCGATGCAAATGCTGCATAGCTACCGACTACTGGTCACCTGGCAGGCGCTTCGCAAGAAGAACTACCTGCCGCTGATGCTGGCGGTCCAGACGTTGTTCACGTTGGGCATCGTCCTGGGATACCCGCTGCTCTTCCCCACGTTGGATCGGACTTCCGTCTATCTCATCGCGACGGGCGCGCCGGCAATCTCAATGCTGTCCGTCGGGCTGGTCGCTCTGCCGCAGACGGTCGGTGAGCAGAAGACCGAGGGCAGTCTCGCCTACATGCGATCACTGCCCGTGCCCCGCTTGGCGTATCTCGCGGCGGATCTCACCGTCTGGCTGGCCATCGTTATCCCAGGCGTGGTTCTGGGTGTGATCGTGGGCGCCTGGCGCTTCGGGTTGGATTTGCAGGTTAGCCCGCTCGTGATCCCTGCGGTCCTGTTGGTAGCCTTGACGTCCGCTTGCGTCGGCTATGCGATCGCGTCCGTCTTGCCGTACATGCTCACCGTGATCATCACCCAGGCAATCGTCGTGTTCGTCTTCATGTTCTCGCCGCTCACATTCCTGCCGAGCAAGTTGCCGGCATGGATGGAAATCATCCACAGCATTCTGCCAATTCAGGCGATGGGCGAAGTCACCCGCGGCACGATCGCGCCAAACGAGTTCGGTCTTCCGCTCGGCGCATTCCTGACCCTGGCCGTTTGGTGTCTGGCCGGCTTCGGGGTCACATACGCGGCGATGTCGCGTCGGGGCTAGATGGTGGGGCTAGATGGCGGCGCTAGATGGCAGGGCCTTGGGCCGCGGCGAGCATTACGGCTGATACGGCACCGGCGAGTCGAGGAGGCCGCCCGCCTCCAACTCCTGAAGCGTCGAGATGTCTGGGCTTCCCGAGATGTCCGGTTGCCATGAATCAGCCGGGTAGACGCTCGGCATAGAAGATGGGTCCGGCGACCCGTCTGCGGCTCCAATGGGCGGCAGGAATCGAGGCCCCAGTAGCGCAGCGGCAAGCAAAAGGGACACAAGAACCGAAACGGCAGCGGGGATCGTCGGCCATACCCTCGACCTGCGCGGCGACACCCAGGGGTTCTGTGGGCGTCGGGTCTTCGCGTCCAGCCTGCCCCAAGCCTCGGCGTATTGCCGACTGCTCATCGTCTTCCCTCCAGAGCCGAGCGGGCGTCACTGGAACGTCAAAGGCACCGGGCTCAGGCTGTGTGGTCGGACGTTCGGCGCGCGGAAATCGCGACGCTGTTCCGGCGCCATGATGCTCCGGCCGCCGCTCCACGGCCCGGACACGTTAGGCTGTGGCAATGACTACCCAGATCGGCAAGTTGCCCGCCCGCGACTTCGAAGAGATTCGGCTGGCGGAGGCCCTGGAGCGTGGTCGCTGCCCAATCTGTGACGCCCGCCAGGAAGCAACCTATGCGGCGTTGCGCGGCATCGCCCGGGAAGGTGCGACGGACCGGGGCCTCCGGGCTCAGATGGATAAGGGCCTGGGTTTCTGCCAGCCGCACAGCGTCGGTCTGTCAAAGATGGAGTTGCTCCAGACGAGCAGCCAATTGGCCACGGCGGTGCTTCTGGATGCCGTGCTGCGCCGCCGACTCTCAACACTGAAGAAGCTTGCCGGCAACGATGCCTCCGGCCAGGCCCGCGGACTCACGGAACTGCTGGATCCCAAGTGCCCGGTCTGCGCCCGGACCGCCGAAGCTTCCGGGGCGGCTGTGCGTCGGCTGCTGGAACTGTCCGCGGACGGCGCCTGGTTTGGGGCGCTGGGTTCGGGCGAGATCTGCCTGGACGATATCTACTCGCTCGGGGTTGCCGCCGCATCTATGCCCAAGGACGTCCAGGGCCGCTGGTCGGGGGTCCTTGCGGCCCAGCTCAAGAAGCTGGAGGCGTTGCAGAAGACTCTCGCTGAGTATGCCCACAACAGCACCTCCGATCGCCGCAAGCTCATCACGCCGGAACAACAGGCCGCCGGGGCCGCGTCCATCCGGTTGTTCGGTGGGACCGCAGACAAGGACCGCCAGCGCTGAGGCGCAGCCGCTTGAGGCCGCCCGGTTTGGCTCAGGCTGTGTCGCCCGTCGGTTACGTACAATTCAACCAGCATCTCTTGCGTTTCCCGCTCGGAGGTCCCCTTGCCCGCGCTGCCATACCCCGTCGCCCGCCTCATCGACGCCGCTCTTGTTGGTGAGCTGACGGTAATCGGCCCGGAAGGACGCCCCATTACGTATCCGATGGTTCCGCTTCTGTGGGGCGATCGGATATTCCTGACATCGAGCGTCTTGGACAGCACCAAGCTGGAGCACATAAAGGCAAATCATCGGGTCAGCTTCTCGGTGACCAACCCGGACGCGATCGGCGCTTACACCGGCAAGGTGACTGTGCAGTGCGACGCCAGGATTGCGGAAGACGATCTCCACGCCGGCTGGGAGCGGCTCCTGGACAACTGGGAGCGCAAGGACCCCATCACGCTGGGACTCCTCAAGAGCAGGCGAGCCTTCCCGCTCATCTTTGAACGAGCTCTAATCGAATTGACGCCCAGGCGAACTTGGTTCTGGCCGGACGGCCGGACCGATCAGCCGCCGCAGACGACGATCGCGGCCGAGGTTGCTCGATGAGCCCTATGTTCGGCCTGAAACGGCGGAGCGGGGACGCCGAGCCGACCAAGCCCCCTGCGGCCACCGAGCCGACCAAGCCCCCTGCGGCCACCGAGCCGACTGCGGCCACCGAGCCGACCGAGCCGACTGCGGCCACCGAGCCGACCGAGCCCACGCCTCCGGCACCCGGGGATCTACGGCGCGGCATGGCCACACTGGCAACATACGAGCGCGCGGTTCTCAGTTGGGTCGCCGAGGACGGCTATCCGATGAACGTCGAAATCCCGATCGACGTCAGGATGGCCGAGAAAGCCATCCGCTTCAGCGAGCCGGCCGGCTTCAATATCCAGGCCGGCGCCGTCGTCGCGATCACGGGCAGTCGCATCGCCAAGTTGACAGATGGCGGTTTTGAGGGCCGCAAACACGTGACCGTCTGGGGTGCCGCTGCCGCTAAGCCCAGAGCTCGGTTCGCCGTGAATCCCGTGAAGGCGTGGGTCTGGGACGAGGACGATCTGCCACTTCCGGCGGCGTATGAACGCGACCTGCCCAAGGCCCGCCGCTACTTTGATGCGCTCTCCGGCGAGCGGACGGAGCCGGTCCGACCCAAACCGCCGAGCGGACTCGTGGCTTTCCGCGTTCTCCATGCGCCGTTTCTGGGCGCCACGTTCGCGCCTGTTTTGCTCGGACTGGCGGTGGCGGCCCGGTACAACATCTTCGACCTCTTCAGCGCATTTCTCCTTGTCGCGGCCGTGGGTTCACTTCACGTCGGTCTGAACATCGGCGGAGATCTTTTCGACGCCATGCGCGGCACCGAACCGATCTCTGCGCCTGCGACCGACTCGGGGGCTGGTTCTGCCGGAGCCACTCCTTTGTCGGCGATCCGCAGCGCGGCGCCTGCCGCTGTCGTCTGCTACGGCATCTCGGTGGTCTTGGGCGCCGCTCTGCTGGCGCTTCGGTTCTCGCCCGCACTGGCCGTCGTGGCGGTGATCTCCCTGGTGATCGGTCTGGCCTACAGTCAGCCGTTCGTCCGCCTGGCCCACCGCGGTCTCGACGAACTTGCGACGGCCGTCGTCTTCGGGCCGCTGCTGCTTCTCGGCGCCTACCTGATTCAGTCGGGCGGCGCGCTGTCCCTGGAGGCGGCGGTGCTTTCCGTCCCCGTCGGTCTGTTGGCCGCTCTGGTTCTGTACGTCAATGAGATCCGGCGCAAGGCAAGCGATGAGAGGTCCGGCAGGCGGACATTGCCCGTGAGGTGGTCAAAGTCGGCGGCGGTCGCCGGGTACCGACTGACGGTCCTGGTCGCGTTCGCCGTGCTGGCTGCCGGCGTCGGCGTTGGTCTGTTGCCGCTGTCAGCGCTCCTGGTCCTGCTTCTGGCCCCACTCGCTATCCGGATCAATTCCGGCCTAGCCAACGCCAACGACGAGCCGCATGGGCGGTGGAGGACGGCGGCGGCGAACACGCTGCTGCATGCCAACTTCAGTGCGCTGCTGCTTCTGGCCTACATCTTCGCCGTCGCAGACATCGTCCTGCTCAACCTCAAGCCCTACCTCTGGTAGGTCTGGTTATCGGTCGGCGAGGTATCTGTCGAAGCCCGGGGTCCAGGCCAGCCGCGCGTTCGAGCCGTCTGGATCGGCGTTTGTCGAGCAGCCTTCGTAGCCCGGTAGCGCATCAATCCAAGCAAGACGCGTTGGGCCCATGGCGAATGCGGCCGTGGCGTAGGCGTCGGCGAAGGTTAGATCCGGGCCGACGATCGTGACGCTCAAGACTCCGGTTGGCGCCTTGCCCGTGAACGGATCGCTTATGTGCTCGCCCCGCTCGTAGGCGCCCGACGTTGCGACCGCCCCGTCACGCAAGGACAGCACCGTTGCCAGCTTGTCAGCGAGCAGCGGGTGGCGGATGCCGACTCTCCATGGTTGACCGGGTGCAGCCTCCCCTCGTGTGAGTACGTCACCGCCACCGTTGATGCAGTAGTTGGCTGCGCCGTTTGCCTCGAGGATTCGGCCCGCGTTCTCCAGAGACCAACCCTTGACCAATCCGGTTGGATCCGGCCGCCCGTCCTGTCTGTGACCTCGAATGTCGAAGTAGCCTTCGGTCGCAACTCGGACGGTTTCGCAAAGCTCCAGCACCTCGCGCAACCCTGGGCTGCAGTCCGTCTCATTCAACTCGCCCCGAATGAGGCGGCTGACTTCGCTCTCCGGTTTGTACGGGCTGAACTGCCGGTCGACGCCGCGGAGGTAGTCGAAGGCCAGCTCCAGCGCCTCCGGCCGGACGGTGGTATCGCGGACGTCTAGACCGATGGCTGTGCCCATGATTTGCTCAACTCTATGGAGTCCAGGGAGCCGATTGGTGGCCTGGAGGATTGGCTGTTCTCGGGTTGCCTCGGCTGAGTTGGGGTCGGTGTCTGGCATGGGTTCATTATCCGCAGACCCTGGTCCCGCGCGATGGCTCACGGGATTGATGCATGCCTTGTCATGCGCGGCGGGCACGTCTTTGCAAGTTGTGCAATGCTGCGCCTCACGCGGCGGCGCAGGCTGACTGGAGGCGTCGCCGCCCTTCCCCTCTACGCCTCAACAGCGTGGTCGCGCGTCCGGGAACGGAGGCCGCACGGGCCCGGCCTGCCGGCCCGACTCGTCGGAGAGCGTCGGTCGACTATCCCTTGCGCCCCCTCGGCCGGACGAACCTGAGCATGAGATTCAGCAGGCGCGGCAGTGGCATGAGTTCCGGTCGTCCGGCATCCATCCACTCGTGGTACCGCAGTTCAACGAGTGGCTCGATCCGATCGTATGTCTGCCAGTCATCGGGGACCTTGTAGCGGTCCGCGCCCTTGCCGAAGACCTTGCGCCAATCGCGAACGTATCCGTACTCCGGGGCGTAGTACGCGCCGGTGAAACCCTGGCCCTCGGTTGTGAGCATGTCGCTGGAGAAACGCCCATCGGTCATGTCCCGGAGGGCGCAGACGTTCTCTCGCCGGTCGCGCATCGAGGCGACGGCCTTTTCGACTCCGGACCTTGCCACCCAGTCCGGATCGAGCATGTCGTGCGACGCCAGCCAGGCGACAAAGACACCGATGTGGACGTAGCCCTGTTCCGGAAGCTGGTCCTTGGGGAAGTTGCCTTCGGTGTGCCAGCGCCAGGCGTCGTACTCGAGCCATCCGGACTCCGGTGCCGACTCGTCGGCAGTCGTGACTTCGGCGGTTTCGGCAGGAGCTTCTTGGGGTTTCATGTGGCGATCGTAGCCGAGCCCGGCCCAGGTTGTGCGGTGGCCCTACTGCGCGGCCCTACTGCGCGGCCCTACTGCGCGGCGTCGGGCGGTCTCAGTCGCTGTAGCGGAAACAGCCTGGCAGATGGTCGTCGACCAGCCCGACACGCTGCGTGAAGGCGTAGACAATGGTTGAGCCGACGAATTTGAAGGCACGCTCTTCAGGTCTGCCGAAAGCATGTCCGACTCCGGCGTTGCGGCCGGAACGCTTCGGCCGGTTGCGTCCGCGGCCAGCCGCGGCGCCGGCCGTGGCAAGAGACCGGCCAGATATGCGCCGCCGCCGTGTTCCGCAACGACCGCCAGGAACGCGGCCGCGTTGCCGATCGTGGCATCGACCTTGGCCTTGTTCCTGACTATGCCCAGATCGCCGGGCAGACGGGCTCGGGCGGCTTCGTCATAGCGGGCGATAGCGACCGGGTCGAAGCCGTCAAAGGCTCGTCGGAAGGCTTCTCTCTTGCGCAGGGTCGTTACCCACGCGAGGCCGACCTGGAAGCTCTCCAGAGCGAGACGCCCGAACAACTCGAGGTCGCTGGTAGCCGGGACGCCCCATTCGGTGTCGTGATTGGCCATCTTCAGCGGATCCATGCCGGCCGAGCCATTCGGCCACCAGCACCGCGGTAGATCCTCTGGGATCACCAACGGCAGGGCAGGGGAGAGATGGCGATGGCGCGGCCGCTATCTTCGGCCGGGGTTGCGTCGTAGGCCTGGACGTCCGACGGCCATTTCATCATCCAGCCGAAGGCGGCGTCCAGCAGGCTGGGCGGCTCGCTGACGTTGCCGCGCGTGTCCAGGACCGTCCAGCAGAATCGATCGCGTTGGGTTTCGTAGCAGACGGCGCAAATCCAGCAGTAGTCGTCCTGTCCGGCCGGCCCACCGCCGAGGATGGAGTAGCCCGAGTTGAGCCCCGGCTTGCCGCCCTCGGTGAATGCCGCGTCACACAGCTCGCATCGGCCGGGGAGCCAGGACGCTGTCCACTGCCGGTATCGCTTCCACCTGAGCGAGGCGCCGATTAGATTCGTGTGGTCGTCCAGTAGCTCTGTCCGCGTCAATCCGGCCCGCGAGCTGAAATTGACGACGTTGTTCATTGGGCGTTGTGGGCCACGAACCGGGTCGTGGCGTCCCGGAAGATCTCGGCCCGCTCAACTGCCGTCGCAACTGCGTCATAGTCGATCTCGGCACAGAAGTCGCTGGCGGCAGCCTTGCGCAGATCCGCCGCATCGAGCAGCCAGCGGTAGTAGGCGGAGTACATTCGGCCCGTCTGGACGAAGTGCTGGCCGTACTCGGAGCAGACCGCCTGGGCCGGGCCCGGTGAGAGGCCGTCGATGTCCAGGCAGGCTTTGGCGAGCCTCAGCATCGCTACGCAAGCTCGTTCGGCGGCAGCCTGTAGATCCTGCTCTTCCAGCTGGCTCTGGGCGGACTTGAGGGCCTTGTTGGCGCCGTCGATGAGTTGGGCGCTGCGTGGCGTCATACGGCCACCGCCTCCGATCGAACCAGCGGCAGGACGCCGTTGGGGCCGCCGTCCCAGGTCTCCTCGTCGACGAAGACACGGCTTACGACGAGCTTCAGGTCATGGGACAACGCGGCGTATATGTGGCTGGTTCGCTCCAGCTCGGCACCGTAGCGCTCCACTCTATCCAGGACGATGATCGTCTCGACATCGGCATCCTCCGGTGCGGGGCCGAGCGCCCGGGCGCCGTATAGGTAGAACCCGCGGAGGGCGTTGCCGTACAGGGATTTCATCGGATCTGCCAGCTGGCTGGCGACGCGAAGCCCGACCGGATCCGCGGTGGCGGCCCGGGCTTTTGACGCGGCCTGGGAAACCGCCAGCGCAATGCTGATCGGCGGCTCGGCTGGACCGGCCGTGACGACGACCGGCTCGATGATCTTCGGCTCGGCCGCTGCAATCTGGGCCTCGGCCGACGGCGCCTCGAGTGCGAGCGGCTCGGGATCGGCGACTGTCGTCGCGTCGGGCGCAGGTGCATCGGGCTCGGCGACAGCGGCCGGCTCGGCACTCTGTGTTTCGATCGGATCGAGCATGGTCGATTCGGCAGCCAACTCGACCGCTTCCAACTCGATCGTTTCCGGCTCGGCAGCCACCGGGATGGCCTTGGTCCGTGGCAGGCGGGGCGGCCGCGGCTTGAACTCTGGGGCCGGCATCGCCACGAGGACGCTGCGGAGCATGGTCGCGAATGGAGATGCCGAAGCCTTGAAGTAGACCTGGCTTCCTTCCGCCTCGCGTTCTATGAGGCCTGCCGCGACGAGTTTGGCCAACTCGCGGCTCGCAGTGCCGGGACTGGTGTCCGCGCGACGCTGAAGCTCTCGGAGATGGAGGCGTCCGCACGACTCGTCCATGAGGAGGCAGAGAAGTCGCTGGCGGACAGTGGACCGGCCGACGGCCAGGTCGACGAGAGGGTTGTTCTCAAACACGAGAACAACTGTTCTCAAGTCCGAGACGTGCGTTCTCGGCTGCGTAACAACCGTTCTCGCGCGTGGTACGCCCGTACTCGGTGGTGGAACGAGCGTTCTCAGACATGGCGACAATCGTACTCAGGGTTGAGTACGGGTCAATAGGTGCCAACCCGGATGTCTGCGCCCGGGCGGTCTTGCGATTTGTGGCTCTCCGCGCACAATTTCGCGCCAGACGACGGCTAGCCGACAGCGCCAACTCTGCCAGATCGGCATACTCGCTGCATGTTCATCGCACTTGCGGATCTGGTTTCCCGAAAGGGCATCCGTGCCGGGCGGACCCTTGGGCCGTTCGTGGAACGGCAGGCGATTGAGGTTCAGGCTCCAACCCGTTCGCTGCGACGCTACCGCGCGGTCCACGCAATCCTCGGCGGGGTCGCGCGCCTCTACTCCTCCGTCCGCGTGGAGGGTGTCGAGCGTTTTCCGTCAGGCCCATATGTCCTCTGCTTCACACATCAGAGTTGGGCGGATCCCTTCTATGTATTTGCGGCCGCTCCAAGGTGCCCGCGCATGTACTTCTTTGGCCCGGAGCAGGAGGAGATGCGGCGCGGCGCACGGAACCGCTTGATGCGCTGGGGGGGCGCGGTTGTGCCCTACAAGCCCGGCAATCGAGGCCTGGTCGCTGCCACCGCTCGTGTCCAGGTGCTCCTGAACGCAGGATCTGTACTTGCGCTGGCCGGTGAGGGGCGAATCCACGTCGGCGAAGGTGTCGTTCTGCCGCTCAGGCAGGGTCCGGCCTATCTGTCATTGCGAGCCGGTGTGCCGCTGGTTCCCGTTGCGATCAATGGAACGGGGTGGCTTGGCTTCAGGCGCGTCGTTCGTGTCCGGATCGGCGTGCCGATATTCGCGACGCGCGGATCCTCGGCAAGGCCGACTGCGGACGATGTGTCGAGGCTCACTGCCCGCGCGCAAGCGGCACTCGAGGCGCTGGTCTCCGATTTTGCGGATCAGCCTCGGCCCGGCCGGCTGGAGAGATGGCTGACGGAGCTTTTCAACGATTGGCCGGAGGGAGTCAGACCGGTCGTCTCGACCACGCCGGACACTGCTCCAGGCAGTCTGCCGAGGGCAGAGAGCTAGGTATCCGTCATTCGCAATCGCCCGATTCACGCTGCGCGGGCCGTTACGCCGGGGCGCTCCCCTGATTCGGCCGCTGAGTCTGCGATACTTGGCCGGTCAACAGCAAGGAGGAGATATGGGCGCAACGGGCCTGGCTGCAAACCCCACCGAGTACCGCGACCGGCTGCGAGAGCAATCTGATGAGCAGCTCGACGCCTGGACTGCCGAGCTCCTTCGTGACGTAGCCAAGCGACGTGGCGTCGCCAAGGTTGTTGCCGACTTCCGCAAGACCGTTCACCTTGATGAAACGAGCTTCCGACGCGTCTTTGCTCGAGGCGGTGGTGCTCCCCAGACGGCTGGTTTCGACGCCGCCAGCCAGCTCATGGTGCCTTCCATTTCGCTGCACTGCCTGATTCCAGGCCTGCGGGTGGAGACTTCCGATGCGAGGGAGAGGTTGATCGCCTACCTCGTGGCCGGATTCGACGAGATCGTCTACGTCTGATCCGGGCGTTGGCCTGTTGCGCCGGTCCGTCGGACTCATCCGGGTAGCACATCCGTTCCCTTCTGCCCTCGATGCGGCGGGCACAGTGACCATCGCGATCGTTGCCGGCGCGTCACTGCCTCTTGCGGCGCGATTGGGCTTGGGGATGCTGGGGATTCAGTTCGCGATCGGTGCAGTCAACGACCTGGCAGACGCCACCGCGGACGCTATCGGCAAGCCCGCCAAGCCAATACCATCCGGTCGCGTGCTGCGCCGTGAAGCTCTCGCCGTTGCCTTGGCCGCGGCGGTAGTTGGTTGCGCGTTTGCCGCATCTGCGGGCGCCGGGACGCTTGCGTTGGGGCTCGTGGGTCTCGCCGATGGGCTTCT
>DASVKT010000138.1:0-2556 GCA_036385235.1 Candidatus Limnocylindrales bacterium
CTACGGGGCGCGGCCTCTGAAGCGGACCATTCAGCGTCTGGTGGAGAACCCGCTGGCGCGGGCCCTGCTGCAGGGCGAGTTCAAGCCCGGAACCACCGTCGTCGGCGATGCCGATGCCATGGGCGGCGTGCTTGTGTTCACCTCCGGTGGCGCAACCGTCGTCGCGGACGCGGGCCAGCGGCGCGATGCGCGGGGGCGCGGTGAGGGCGAGACGGCGCGGGTCGGCGCGGGGGCCGGCGGCTCCGGCAGTAGCTCGCCAATCGACCAGGCCGTGGACCGAATCTGGACGCCGGGGAGTGGCGCGAAGAAGGAACCGAAGCGGATCAACTAGGCCGCGATGGACGCGATGGACGCGATGGCCGCGGCAACCCCGCCGGGCCGAGCGAACTCGCAGAAATCCACGACCGGTGGACGCGATTCCGCGGGCGAGCCCGACAGCGGGCTCAGGTGGGCACGCGCGCTAACTTCTTCGCCGATTCGGGGCTGAAATCCGACTCTTGACCGCCGACTTCACGGATTCCGGCCCGACTGGACGGGAATCGAGCTTGCCCAGCCGGCGCAGAAACCTCGACGTCCGAATCGTATCCACGAGGCGTGGAAATTCGCGAGGCACAGGTTCTGCCGGGCGGTCCGGCCCCGTCTGACAGAGCTAGCTCGCAGAAAACCACGACTCGTGGTTCCGATTCCGGTTTCGGGGCCAAAGGCGAGCTGTGCAGAGCCGTCACGCCCGCTGCGGCTTCCGATTTCGCGCCGGAATCGCACCTCATGCCACCGAATCGGCCAATGCGCGCCGAGCGGGGTTGCAGACGTGAGTGCCAGGCCATCTCCGCGACCTCGACCGGCGAATCGCAACCACGAGACGTGGTAATCCGCAGGATAGGCTCCGATGACCTCGCCGCACGCCCGGCCTCAGCCGCGCACGATAGCCAGGGCGCCCCCGTACACCAGCATGACGGCCGCGAACGTAGCGACGTAGATGACAGCGGCGGCAGCAAGCCCGCGGCGGCCCGTATACCCGAGCTTCACGAGGCGGTTCAAGGCCAAGTAGGCGACAGCAGCAACCCCGAAATCCATGACGAAAGCGCCGATGACGGCAACCAGCGCGAGCCCGCTGCCACCGTAGCTCGGGAGACGGATCACCCAGAAGAGCGACATGCACGGGATCATCCATATGAGACTCGCCGCGGTGACCAGCGGGCCCTTGCCGGCAACAGCTCTTGCCCGCTGCGAAATCGCACCCATCGGCTCGCCGGTGGTCAGCGAACGTCCATCCACGAACACGTCGCACCGTACGGGGCGGCCGGGCCCGAGCGTCTCGGCATAGACAACAACCTCGTGGCCGGCCACAGGCCACGGAACCGAGGTGGTCGTCAGAACCGGGTCGCGCGGCATCGGGCAATAGAGCACAGTCTGGCCGTCGATCTTGCCTTCGATGTCGCGGGTGACCGGTTCAACCGCCAGAGCGAGAGCCAGCCAGCCCGTCGGGCCTGGGACGGGCCAGACTCCGAACGTCGTCTTACCGTCCGCCCACGGCGGCGCGCTGGTCGCGACCCTCCAGTCCGGCGGCAACGTCGTCATCAATCTCCCCTCATTCACAGGCTCGGCGAGGTTCCCAGGCTAGCATTCGGGAGGGGCGGCAATCCTGGGTATCGTCCCGGAGCCGCGCCTGCACTAGCATCCCCATATGAGATTCGAGTTGGTCCGCGAGCGCGCCACTGCAATCCCGCGCAATCTGCCCCAGGCGCCCGCAATCCTGACGCCGATCCGGCTGGACTCGCCGGAGGCGCTTATCACGATGGACCCGAGCCGTCGCGGTCGCCCGGCTGCGGTGCTGGTCCTGCTCTACCCAGACGCCGAGGGCCAGGCCCGCGTGCTCCTGACCGCCCGCGCGCCGCACGGGATCGGGCATGCGGGCGAGATCAGCTTCCCGGGTGGATCGGCCGAGGCGGGCGATATCGATCCGGTGGCCACGGCCATCAGAGAGTCTCAAGAAGAGGTGAGCCTGGATCCGGAGGCTTGCGGCCTGCGCGTCACCGGCGGGTTGGAGGTCTTCGCGCTCACCGTTTCGGGATTCCGGATCACGCCGGTCGTGGCCCTGGCGGATCGCCGGCCGGAATGCCGTCCTTCCCCCAGCGAGGTCGCCCGCATCATCGAGGCGCCGGTGGAAGCCTTCCTGCCTGATGCGCCGGTCGAGCTGGAGGAGCGCGTCATCCGCACGCGCCTGATCCGCTACGGCGCTTATCCGGTGGAAGGCGAGCGCATCTGGGGCGCCACGGCTCGAATGCTCGGCCAGCTCGGCGCCCAGCTGGCCAGCGAGCCGCCCGGTTCGACGGCAAGCGCGGCACCGTCGCCCGGCCCCGCCGCCCCGTCGAAGCCCGGCGGTTGGTCCTGCCGCCCCGCCACAGCGCTGGACGTCCGGGCCATCCACGACTTTCTGGAGGCCCTCGCGCCTGAACTTGCCCACGCTCTCCCTCCCGCCTCGGAACTGCTGCTCGCGGAGACCGGCGGCCACATCGCCGGCCTGGCCAGCTGGGCGCCGTGGAACCGGCCGCGCCT
>DASVKT010000139.1:0-2594 GCA_036385235.1 Candidatus Limnocylindrales bacterium
GCCTTTTCGGGCGCCATATCGTCGGGGTACGAAGCTGCGGCCCACTCGGCGAGGAGCGGATCGAGCGTCCGGTTCATGATCTTGCCGATGGCGGCAACAACCTGCAGCTGGCTCGTGCCTTCGTAGATGTTCGTGATTCGAACATCGCGGAAGAGCCGCTCGATGTTGAATTCCTTCATGTAGCCCACGCCGCCGTGGACCTGCATGGACTGGTAGCAGACGCGGTTGCCCATTTCGGTGGAGCAGTACTTGATCATCGGGGTCATCGTCTCGGCGATTGCCTGGCAGGCCTTGAGGCGTGCCCGCTGGGCCGGATCGACGTTGTCGCCGCCGTCGCCGACGGCCTTTTCGTAGACCTTCCACAGGTCCACCCAGCTGGCGGTTTCGGCGAGGAGTGCTCGAGTTGCCTCGAGATCGACTCGCATCGACAGGAGAAGTCGCCCGACTGCCGGCAATACGCGGATCGGCTTGCCGAACTGGATGCGCTCCTTGGAGTAGCGATCGGCCTCGCGCCAGGCTGCCTCGGCGATGCCGAGAGCCTGAGCCGCAACCGCCAGTCGCGCCCCGTTCATCAGGTTCATGGAGTAGCGCATGAGCCCAAAGCGGCGCTTGCCGATCAGGGTGCAGGGCGTGTTGTTGTACTGGATCTCGCAAGTCGGGGAAGACTTGATGCCCATCTTGTGTTCGATGCGGCGGATCTTGACGGTCTCGTCCTTCTCCACCAGGAACATCGACAGGCCGCGGGCGTCCGAGGAGTTTTCCTCACTGCGGGCCAGAACGACGGAGATATCGGCCAGGCCGTTGGTGATGAAGCGCTTGACGCCGTTGAGGTGCCATTGGCCGTTCTCGTCCAGCGTGGCCTTGGTCGCGACTGCGCCCAGGTCCGAGCCGGCATCGGCTTCGGTCAGGACCATTGCGCCGGAAACCTCACCACGCGAGAAGCGCGGCAGGACTCGCTGCTTGGTCTCCTCGTCGCCGTACTCGTCGATCATCGAGGCGATTTCCTGGAGGCCGTACACGGTCATCAGGCCGCTCTCGGCGCGGGCCACGATCTCCACGAGCATGGAGTAGATGGACTCGGGCAGGTTGAGGCCGCCGTACTCGCGAGGCAGCATGGCCCCGAAAAGACCGGCTTCCTTGAAGGCCTGGATCGCGTCCAGCGTGGGCGCGGCGTAGGTGACGACGCCGTCATCGAAGTGAGCGCCTTCCTCGTCCGCTTCCGCGGCGCGAGGTGCGATGCGCTCGCCGCAGATCTCGCCCATGACGGAGAGAACGATGGCGTAGTTGTCCTTGGCGTCGGCGTAGTTGCGCGGGGCGCCCGCGATTTCGGCCGCTTCCTTGTAGCCCTTTTCCTTCAGCTCCAGGGCCTCGGCCAGGTTTATCTGGGCGAGTCGGAACTGGATGTCCGGGTTGTCGAGGTAGAAGTTCTCACTCATTCGGCTTCTCGCTGATCCATTTGCTTGGCGGAATCGCCCATGGCGCGCTCGCGCAGAGTCTTGATGATCAGCGGCAGCACCTCGCCGACGTCGCCGACGATGCGGTAGTGCGCGATCTGGAACATGGGCGCATTGGGGTCTGTGTTGATGGCGATGATCTTGCTCGACTGGTCCATGCCGGCCCGGTGCTGGATGGCTCCGGAGATGCCGGCGGCGATGTACAGCCGAGGCCGAACGGTTACTCCGGTCTGGCCGATCTGGTGGACCTTCTCGATCAAGCCCGAGTCGACCGCGGCGCGCGATGCCCCGACCTCGCCGCCCAGCAGGTTGGCCAGCTCACGCAGAAGCGCGAACTCGTCCGCCGTGCTGACGCCGGCGCCGCCGGCCACGATGACCGGAGCGTCCTTGAGGTTGATCGTGGACTTGCGGACCTGGCGGCTGAGAACCTCGAGGACGAGGTCCTTCGCGTCGAAGGTCGGCGCGATCTTCTCGACGACACCCTTGCGGGCGGCGTCCGCGGCCGGCTTGCGCATGACGCCTTCCCGGACCGTGGCCATCTGCGGCCGCGTGTGCGGGTTGACGATCGTGGCAACCAGGTTGCCACCGAATGCGGGGCGGATCTGGAAGAGCAGATTCTTGTAGGTCTTGTCTTCCTTCTTGACGTAGTAGTCGCCGATTTGCAGTTCCGTGCAGTCCGCAGTCAGACCGCATTTCATGGCGCTGGCGACGCGCGGGGCGAAGTCACGGCCGTTGGGCGTGCCGCCGATCAGGAAGATCTCCGGCTCGCGCTTCTTGATCTCTTCGATCGCGACGCGGGCGTAGGGGAGCGTCCGGTACAGGGCCAGTTCTTCGTGCTCGGCGAGGATCACGCGATCCGCGCCGTGGGCGATGACGTCCTGCGCCAGGGCCTCGACGTTGTGGCCGCACAGGAAGCCGACGACTTCTGGCGTCCCGTCGGACGCCTGGCCGGACGCCTGGCCGGACGCCTGGCCGGACGCCTTGCCGACCTGGTCCGCCAGTTCGCGGGCCTTGCCGACCAGCTCGAGGCTGACTTCGGCGATGTGGTCATCGGTGTGCTCGATGAATACCCAGATGTTCTTGGCTGTCATGTGTGGCCTACCCGACGATGTATTCGTGGACCAGCTCCGCAATCATCGC